>DATMZZ010000291.1:0-5935 GCA_035573175.1 Allostellaceae bacterium | reverse complement strand
CCCACACGACGCGATCCTGACCGTAGAAAGTCATCAGCTCTTCATCGCTCTCGGTCAGCGGCTTGTCGGGCGCGTATTCGTAGGTGGTCTTGCCCGCGGCCGGATCGGCGCCCTCGCCGCGATGCGGCATCAAGCCGACCCAGAAGATGCGCGTATGCGTGTCGTCGATCGGCACGCGGAAATGCAGCGCCTCGACCGGGCCTTCGGGAATGCGCAAGATATTCGGGAAGATCAGCGGCGGACGGATCTCCATCTCCGGCTTGTCGCCGCCATATTCGAGTGTCTTCTCGATGCCCCACTCGCACACATCCCAATCGTAACCGGCGATCGGGCGGTAGAAATAAGCGCCCTGCCCCAAGGTCGGCAGGTTCTTCACCACCGACATATGGCCGTGCAGATAGTAGGTGTGCACGGAATCGACCGTGTTCTCCTGGATCTGCAGCCAATTGCAGGTGTGGACCGGCAGCACGATGATCGTGCGGCGGCGATCGTTGCGCGCCAGCACGTCCCAGCGCGGCAATAGCGGCGCGTTCGCCGGATTGGGGCCCATATAAGTGAAGAGCAACCCGCCAAGTTCCTGCACCGGATAGGCTTTGAGCGCGAGATTATCCGGCGTCTGCTTCTCGAACGGCCGTTCGGTGCATTTGCCCGAGCAGTCGAATTTCCAGCCGTGATAACAGCAGCGGATGCCGTCCGGCTCGATGAAGCCGTAGAACAGCGACGCGCGGCGATGGAGGCAATGCTCCTCGATGCAATAAACCGCGCCGTCGGCGCCGCGATAGACCAGCAGATTCTCGCCGAGCAGCCGCACGCGCTTCTTCGGATTGGCCTCGGTGATCTCGCCCGCCGGGCACAGCACCTGCCAGTAGCGGCGCAGAAGCTCGCCGCCCGGCGTGCCCGGCCCCACCTGGGTGAGGCGGTCGTTCTGCTCTTTGGTCAGCATGGCAACGCCTCTCGCTTCGCCGCTATTTGAAGCCGAAGAATTCGCGGATGATCGCCGTCGCCTCGTCCGGCTTGTCGGTCTGCACCTGATGGCCGGCGCCGGGCACCCAGTGGAATTTCGCCTCGGGCACGAATTCGCCGATCTTCTTGCCGGTCTCGGGCAGCGCGAAGGTGTCGCTGTCGCCCCAGATGAAGGCCGTCGGAATGGTCTTCACCATGGTCGGCAAGCTGCGCGTCATGTCGTTCTGCAGCGCGAACAGCGCGTTCTGGCGCAGCGCCGCGGTGCCGCGGCCGAACGCCTTGAAGGCTTCGAGCGCGCCCGGCCGCATGGCTGCCGCCTGGCGATCGTCGATCAGCCTATCGGTGATGCGCTTCGGGTCGATAATCAGCGCCTGGAGGATGCGGCGCATGCCTTCGCGCGTGCCGTCGTAATCGTTGAGTGCCTTCAACGCCTCGGTCGGGCGCTGCGGGATGTTGAGCGAATTCGCGATGGTGAGCGACGAGATCAGCACCATTTTCTCAACCCGGTCGGGATGCATGATCGCGTATTGCGCGCCAGTCCAGGCGCCTTGCGAATTGCCGATCATCAAGACCTTGTCGAGACAGAGCGCATCCATGAAATCGGCGAGGTGCTGCACGCGGCTCATCAAGCCGTACGGCACCGGCGCATAAGGATCGGTCAGGCCGAAACCGCCGACGGAGTCCGGCGCAAGGCAACGCGCATCGCCGCCAAGGCGCTCGAGCAGCGGCCCCATCCCAGCCATGCCCGATGAGCCGGCGCCGCCGCCATGAAGCGCAACAACCGTGGGGCCGCCATTGCCGGATTCCCAGTAATGCGTGCGCACGCCATTCGCCATGACATAGCGCGACCTGATCTCATGCAGCATCTCGACCCCTTTCGAGCAATCTTTACGCGATAAGAAAAATCTGTTACGGAATACGTAACGAATTTCGTTAGGAGAACACGCTTGGCGGTTGATGTCAACGAGGTCGACATCCTCGAGCGTCCGGCGAGTACCGGCATCCAATCGATCGAGAATGGTACACCCGTTCTTCGCGCCCTGGTTCAAGCCAAAGGCCCGATGAGCTTGACCGCCATCGCGACCGCGACTGGCATGGCGCCCGGCAAAGCACATAAATATCTCGCCTCTTATATCCGCGCCGGCTTGGTCACGCAGAACGAGACCGGCGGCCGCTACGATCTCGGCCCCTTCGCGCTGGAGCTCGGCGTCGCCGCGATGCGCCGCATCGATGTGATGGAGATCGCGCAAGCGGCAATGGACGAGTTGCGCAATCTGCTCGGTTACACGGTATCGCTGGCGCTCTGGGCCAATCACGGCCCGACGATCATGCGCATTGCCGAAACGCCCGACATCATGTCGCTGACCGTGCGTTTCGGCACGGTGATGCCGCTGCTCACCTCCTCTTTCGGCCGCATCTTCACGGCCTATCTCGATCGCCGCATCACGCAGAGCATGATCCAGGCCGAGCTCGCCGATCCCAAGGGCCTCGCCGCGCAGGCCGGTCTCAGGACTTTCGCCGATGTCGACAAATTGCTCGCGCAATTCCGCGCGCGGCGCATGTCGGTTGCCGAGAATCTCAGCACGCCGGGTCGTGCCGCTCTCGCCGCGCCGATCTTCGATCACAACAACCGCATCGTCGCTGCCATCGCCGTTGTCAGCGTGCAGGGCCGGCTCGATCTCGACGCCGACAGCCGGCCGGCGCGCGAGCTCGCCAATACCGCGCGCAAGCTGTCGCAACGCCTCGGCGCCGCGCTCGATCAAATTCCCTAAGGCACGCCCGGTAAAATGAAAGTCATCGACGTCCATTGCCATATCGTCCCGGCGGATTTTCCCGCCGCGCCCTCGACCTGCGCGCCCGAGAAATGGCCGCGCATGGAAGATCGCGGCAACGGCCAGCGCGCGATGATGGTCGGCAAGCGCGAGATGCGCGTCGTCGACAACCGCGCCTGGGAAGCGGCGCGGCGCATCGCCGATATGAATGGCGAGGATGTCGGCATGCAGGCGATTTCGCCGATGCCGGAGATCCTCTCCTACTGGATCGACGCCCAGTCCGCGCTGACGATGGCGCGCTACATGAATCGCACCATCGCCGATATCGTCCACGCCGCGCCCGAGCGTTTCGTCGGCCTCGGCATGGTGCCGCTGCAGGACCCGCAGCTCGCCGCGAAGGAACTCGCCGCGCTGCGCGGCGATGGTCTCGTCGGCGTCGAGATCGGCAGCAACATCACCGGCAAGTCGCCCGGCGACCCCTTCTTCGATCCGTTCTACGCCGAGGCCGAGCGCCAGGACCTCGCGATCTTCGTCCATGCGCTCCATCCGACGATGACCGACCGCCTCGTCGGCCCGCCGATGGTGGCGCCTTATGTCGCGTTCCCCACCGATATCGGCCTTGCCGGCGCATCGCTCATCACCGGCCGTGTGCTGGAGAAATTCCCCAAGCTGCGCATCGGGCTGAGCCATGGCGGTGGCACGCTGGCAATGTTCCTGCCGCGGCTCGAGACCGGCTGGCAGAAGCTGCAAGCGCTGAAGAATGCTTTCGCGTCGCCGGCCGAGGCAGCGCGGAAGCTCTATTACGACAACGTCGTCTTCGACAAGCCGCTGCTGCGCTATCTGATCGAGGCCTATGGCGACACGCAGGTCTTCGTCGGCTCGGATTATCCTTTCACCGCCGGCCAGAAAAATTCGGCGGCGATGTTCGAAGGGATCGGACTGTCGCCGGAGCAGCTCGAGCGGCTGCGCGGCGGCAACGCGGCCAGGTTCTTGAATTTGCAAAACGCCAAGAAGGCGTGACGGTACGGGAGGCTTAAATGAGCGACGCGATCGAGCAAGCGGCTTTGCGGCTGCGCAAAGCCGGCGAAAACCATCAACCCTGTGCGCCGATCCGCGATCTGATCGCGCCGACCGACGTCGCCAGCGCCTATGCGGTGCAGGAGATCAATACGAAGTATTGGCTCGGCCGCGGCCGCAAGCTGGTCGGCCGCAAGATCGGCCTCACCGCCGTCGCCGTGCAAAAGCAGCTCGGCGTCGATCAGCCGGATTTCGGCCTGCTCTTCGACGACATGCTCGTCTCCGAAGATCGCGCCATCCCCGCTGCGGAAACGATGCAGCCGAAGGTCGAGGCCGAGATCGCGCTCGTGCTCAAGAAGCCGCTGACCAAGACGCAGCACAGCGTCGCCGATATCGCCGATGCGACCGATTACGCCTGCGCCGCGATCGAGATCGTCGGCAGCCGCATCGCCAATTGGGACATCAAGCTCGCCGATACCGTCGCCGATAACGCCTCGAGCAGCCACTTTGTTCTCGGCGCGCGCAAGGTGCCGCTGGCCCAGGCCGATCTCGTCAATTGCGCGATGACCATGGTCCGGCGCGGCGAGACGGTCTCGACCGGCTCCGGCGCCGCCTGTATGGGCAATCCGCTCAACGCCGCGGTCTGGCTCGCCGACACGATGGTGAAATACGGCCGGCCATTGCAGGCGGGCGATGTCATCATGACCGGCGCCCTCGGCCCGATGGTCGCGGTCGCGGCCGGCGACGTCGTCGAGGCGCGCATCGAGGGTCTCGGCCAAGTTCGCGCGACGTTCGGCCATTGACCGCGACAGTATCGGACAGCCGCCGCCCGACGGCCGTGTCGGATGGCCGCCCGACGACGCCGCTGCGCCAGAGGCTTATCGGCGCGGCCTTCATCATCATCGTTGGCGCCATCACCTTGGCGCCGGTGCTCTATGTCGTCGCGGCCAGCTTCGACATATCCGATCTCGGCGCGAAATTCCGCTTCGGCCTCACCGGCTGGCACGACATCTTCGCCAGCACGCGGACGATCGCCGCGATCGGCTATTCCTTCCTGCTCGTCATCCGCGTGCCGATTGCGCTGGTCATCGCCTTCGCCATCGCCTGGCTCTTGGTGCGCGTGCGTCTGCCGGGGCAGCGCTTCATCGAGCTCGCTTTCTGGTTCGGCTTCCTGCTGCCCGTCTTCCCGATGATGATGGGCTGGATCCTGCTGCTCGACGCGCATTACGGGCTGTTCAACCTTGCGCTCCTGGAACTGCCTTTCATCCACACTGCGCCGTTCTCGATCTATTCGATCCCAGGCATCATCTGGGTGCATCTGACACTGACCACCGTGCCGATCATGGTGATCCTGCTGACGCCGGCGCTGCGCCAGATGGATGCATCCTTCGAGGAGGCGGCTGAGATGTCTGGCGCCACCACCTGGGCGACGCTGCGCCGTGTCACCATTCCCCTGCTCGCGCCATCGATCCTCACCGCTTTTGTCCTGGCGCTCATCCGCAGCCTCGAGGCGTTCGAGGTCGAGCGCGTCCTCGGCGTGCCCGTCAATGTCGACGTCTATGCCACGCGCATCTACGATTTCGTCAGCCTCGAGCCGCCGCTTTTTGCTCAGGCGATGGCGCTGAGCGTGCTGTTTCTCGCCATGCTCCTGGCGCTCGGCATCCTCTATCAGTTCTATCTCGCGCGCAGCGGCGAGCGCGCGACGGTCGGCGCGCGCGCCGTCCGCTTGCAGCCGCGGCCGCGGACCTGGTGGGCCTGGCTCGCTTCGGTGATCATCATCGCTTATCTCTGCCTCTCGCTGCTCGTGCCGATGATCGTGCTGATCCTCGGCTCGTTCACCAAGCTCTTCGGCTTCTTCTTCCTGCGCGATGCCTGGACGACGGCACATTGGCGCGACGCTTTCGCCGATACGCGCTTCATCCATGCCGTCGCGACCTCGCTCGGCCTCGGCTTCACCGTCGCCTTGATCGGCACGCTGCTCTTCGGCCTGCTGAGCTGGGTGCTGGTACGCACCAAGATCGCCGGTCGGCATTGGATCGCCGTCATGATCTGGCTGCCCTGGGCCATTCCCGGCATCGTGCTGGGCGTCAGCCTGCTCGGCCTGATTCTCGATACCCCCGGCCTCTCGATGCTCTACGGCACGATCGTGCCGCTGATCATCGCGCTGATCATCCAGCAGATGC
>DATMZZ010000290.1:0-17346 GCA_035573175.1 Allostellaceae bacterium | reverse complement strand
AGTACACCTTCTTCGCGTAGCCGGTAAAGCTCCATCGCGACCTCGCGCCCGTCGCGGCTGCCGACCGCTTCCATGAGCTGGGTGAAGAAGAGCGGTTGCGCCTCGAGCGCCTGGCGCACGGTCTGATAGCGCGGTGTGGCTTTCAGATGCGGCGCACGCGGACGCCAGAAATCGACGCGATTCTCATGCCCGTAAGGCGCCGTCGCGTCGAAGCCCATCTTCGCGGCCTCGGTCTCCTCGAACATGGTCGGGTCCATATAAGCGCCCTCATGCGTCTTCTCGAGGATGAGATCGCGATCGGCGCGGAAGCGCGTGCAGAGCGCCCATTCGACCGCGTCGGACTGTGTCACATCGACATCGTCATCGACGACGACGACATGCTTCAACGCGGTTTCTTTGAGCAGCGCCTCGATCGCCGTGCGCGCTTCGCTCGGCTTGCCGCGCTTCAGCGCGACGCGGCCGTGTAGGCGCAGGCCCGGGCCCATCGCTACGGCTGTGGGCTCGATGCCGGCCTTGCGCAGGCAGCGCCAAATATGAACCTCGGTGCCGAGTGCGCTCATGTTCGGTGAATCGCCGCGCGCGAGGATATGGCTCGAATGCAGCACGGTCTGGAAGAGCACGTCCTTGCGATGGGTGATCGCGGTGACCGTGAATACGGGGTCGATATGCATCGGCCCGTAATAGCCCCACATCTCGCCGTAGGGCCCTTCCATCTCGCGATAGCCGAGCTCGTCGAAATAGCCTTCGATCACCATCTCGGCATCGGCCGGGACCATCACATCGTTGGTCACGCTTTTCACCAGCGGCGCGGGCTCGCCCCTGAGGCTGGCGAGGATGTTGCGCTCGTCGCCCGGACGGCGCTGCACCGCGGCGAGGAAGTCGATCGGATGCGAGCCGACGACGAAGCTGACCGGCAGCTTCTCTTTGCGCTCGACACAGGCCTTGTAGATCTTCTTGAGATCGGAATTCGCCGTGAGATTGGCGCGCATCGTGTTCTTCGAGCGCAGCATCAGGCGGCGGCAGCCGATATTGGCACGGCCGTTCGCCGGGTCAATCGTGTAGTCGATGCCCGACGATATATAAGTGCCGCCGTCGAATTCATGCTGTGGATGGAAGGGCAGCTTGGTGAGATCGATCTGGTCGCCGGTCTTGATCACTTGGTGAACGGGCGCATCGGCCGAAGGGATCGTGACGACGGGCTGCGGCGTCTCGAGGCGGCGCGCGAATTCGGAGACCGCTTTCGCCGGCTCGACCCCGAAGGCGGCGGCGAGGCGCTTGCGGCTGCCGGCGGTGGCAGCGACCACCTCATAATGCTCGGCGCCCACATTCTTAAAGAGCTGGGCCTTGGAGCTGCTCTCGATCACGTGGCTCAGATCGGCCAGGGCGACCGGCTCTTCATGCACTTCGAGCTCGCCGAGCTCGGCAAGCTTGCCCACGAAATTCCGCAGCCGAAACTTGTCGAGGTCCATCTCCCGGCCCTCGACCGTCACTTTATGTACCATTGCTATCTCCTCCGAACCGTGGCCGGGTTTTCGCGCTTTTTGGTCCCCAGCGCAACCTGCGGCGCGCAACATGGTAAACGCGCGTTAGGGTAAACAAAAAGCGTGCAAAACCGGGGTTACACACAGTCCAGAGCTAAGATCCGTTGGTGTTAAGCCGTAGAAACCCCACAGGTAACTAAAATCTAATCTGTCTCTGGCTTCCTCAATAGTGATGTGGAAGCAACAGAACAGTAGCGACGCAGAAAGCGTCCAGACCGATCGGAGCGAGGCAGGCGAGCGGGCTCATCGGAGCGTGCCCCAGCGCGTGGCGGAACACGCGAGCGCGGCACCGCATGCGATCGCTTTGCGCGCCGGCAGCGGCCGGACGATGACCTATGGCGAGCTCGACGAGCGCGCCGACGCCGTCGCCGGTTATCTCCGCTCGATTGGCGTCGGCCCCGAAACCGTCGTCGGCATTGCACTCGACCGCAGCTTCGAGCGCGTCGTCGCCTGTCTCGGCGTTTGGCGCGCCGGCGGCGCCTTCCTGCCGCTCGACCCGTCTTGGCCGGAGGCGCGGCTGTGCAATTTGCTCGACGATGCGCAAGCCCTCGCTGTCATCGGTCCCGCCGCGACCGTCAATCATCTCGCCAGTGCCGCGCGACTGCCGGTTGCGCTCGATGCGCAGGGCAACGCTTTGGCGCAATTCGCCGCGCGCGTCGTGCGCGAGACCAATCATCCGAGCGAGCTCGCCTATGTGATCTACACCTCCGGCTCGACCGGCGAGCCTAAAGGCGTCGAGATCACGCATGGCAACCTCGTCCATCTCGTCAATTGGCACCACGCCGCCTTCGACATGACCGAAACCGATACCGCGAGCCATGTCGCCGGCCTCGGCTTCGATGCCTCGATCTGGGAAGTGTGGCCGTGCCTTAGCGCGGGAGGGACACTCACCCTTGCCGATGATGAGACGCGCAGCTCCGCACTGCTGCTGAAGCAGTGGCTCGCTGACGAGCAGGTTTCGATCGGCTTCGTGCCGACGCCGCTTGCCGAGCTGCTGATCACCTTGGATTGGCCGGCCGCGACGAAGCTGCGCTTCCTGCTGACCGGCGGCGACACGCTGCATGTTTTCCCGCGGCCCGAGCTGCCCTTCGCGGTCGTCAACAATTACGGCCCGACGGAATGCACCGTCGTCGCGACCTCCGGTGTGATGCCGACGCGTAGCGTCGATGGCGCGTTGCCGACGATCGGCAAAGCGATCGCCGGCACGACGATCCACATTCTCGACAGCGAGGGCGCGCCCGTTTCGCCGGGTTGGCCGGGCGAGTTGTGCATCGGCGGCCGCAGTGTCGGCCGCGGCTATCGCAACCGGCCCGAAGCCACTGCCGAGCGCTTCGTCGCCGATCCTTTCAGCAGCGAGCCCGGCGCGCGGCTCTATCGCACCGGCGATCTCGCGAGCATGCTGCCGAATGGCGAGATTTGCTTCCGCGGCCGCATCGACAATCAGGTGAAGGTCCGCGGCTATCGCGTCGAGCCCGACGGGATTGCTGCCAATCTCGCACGCCACCCGGCGGTTGCGTCCTGCGCGGTCGTGCCGCGCGAGAATGCGCAGGGCGAGATCTATCTCGTCGCTTATGTCGTCGCCGCGGGCGAGCAAAGCACCACGTCGGAAGAGCTGCGCGCGTTCCTTGCGGAGTCGCTGCCGGAATACATGATCCCGGCGGCCTTCGTCGACCTCGCCGAACTGCCGCTGACCAGCAGCGGCAAGCTCGACAAGGACGCGCTGCCCGAGCCGAGCGCCGAGAATTCGCTCGACCAAAAAGGCTTCCGCGCGCCGTCGACACCGACCGAGATCAAGCTGGCGGCCATCGTCGCCGACGTTCTTGGCAACGACACGATCGGCGCCGACGACAATTTCTTTCTCATCGGCGGTCATTCTCTGCTGGGCACGCAAGTCGTCATTCGCGCGCGCGAGGCCTTCGGTATCGAGCTGACGCTGTGGCACCTTTTCGAAGCACAAACCGTGGCGAACCTTGCCGCGACCATTGAGAACCTTCTGGTCGCCAAGCTCGAATCCATGAGCGACGAAGAGGCCCAGCGCCTGCTCGGCAACTAATCGTGCGGAGGAAGTTTTGGCGCCCGATTCAGCTTCATTGCCGACCGGCCGACCCGATCCGAGTCTCAGCCTTTATCAACTGATGGATCCGGCGGTCCTCGCCGATCCCTACCCTCTCTATAAGAAGCTGCGCGAGACCGATCCCGTGCATTGGGATCCCTATCTCCACGCCTGGGTGGTGACCGGCTATCAGGACTGCATCACCGTCCTCCATAAATTCTCCGCCGATCGCACGCCGAACCCCGAGCAGATCAAGGCAATGGGCATCGAGCGGCTTGCGCCGATCGCACAGGTTATGACCAAGCAGATGCTGTTCATGGACGCGCCGGCGCATACGCGGCTGCGCAAGCTCTGCTCGGTCGCCTTCACCTCCCGCCGCATCGAGAACATGCGCACGCATATCGCCGAGATCGCCGAGACGCTGATCGCGCGCGCCTTGCCCAAGGGCAAGATCGATCTGATCGCCGATTTCGCGGCGCCGCTTCCCGCGATCGTCACCGCCGAGATGCTCGGCGTGCCGACCGAGGATCACGAGCAGCTCAAATCCTGGTCGGCCGATTTCGCGGAAATGCTTGGCAATTTCCAGCACAATCCCGACCGCGCCGCGCGCGTGCTCAAAAGCGTCGAGGAGATGCAGGCGTATTTCCGCGCCGCGATCCGCGAGCAGGCAAGACTGCCGCGCGAGGGCCTGATCCATTCGCTGATGACCGCCGAAGTCGAAGGTGCGCGCCTCACCGAGGAAGAGATCATCGCCAATACCATCGTCACCATGGTCGGCGGCCAGGAGACGACGACGAATCTCATCGGCAACGGCATGCTGACCTTGCTGCGCAACCCCGACGCGCTGGCGCAGCTGCGCGATGATCCAACGATCATCGAAACCGCGGTCGAGGAATTGCTGCGCTATGAGAGTCCGAGCCAGCACACCGCGCGCATCGCGCCGGAGAATAGTGAGCTCGGCGGCAAGCGCATCAAGAAGCGCGATGCGGTAATGGCGGTGATGGCCGCGGGCAATCGCGATCCGCTACGCTTCGCCGATCCCGACAAGCTCGATCTGCTGCGCCAGGACAATCGCCATCTCGCTTTCGGCTGGGCGGCGCATTTCTGCTTCGGCGCGCCCTTGGCCCGTATGGAAGGCCAGATCGCCTTTACCGCACTGCTGGGCCGCCTCAAGGACATCGCGCTGCCGCCGCAGAATCTGGTCTGGCGCGAGAATCTCGGTCTGCGCGGCCTCAAAGCGCTGAACGTCACCTTCCGCGCCGCTTAATCCTCCTCAGTGCAGCGATCGTTATGAGCGACACGGCACAATTGTCCGAGGCGAAACGCCGGCTGCTGCAAAAAATGCTGGCAGGCAGCAACACGCCGCGCGCCGAAAGCGTGCCGTCGATCACGCCGCGTGCACCCGGCACGGACGCGCCGATCTCGGCCGAACAGATGAATGTCTGGGTCCATGCGGCGATGGCGCAGGACGTGCCGCTCTACAACGAGGCCGTCACCATCCATCGCTGCGGTCCGCTCGATATCGCGTTGCTCGAACGCGCCTTCGACGAGGTTCTGCGCCGTCACGAGAGCTGGCGCAGCTTCTTCGCCTTAGTCCATGGCGACGTCAGGCAGATCGTCGCGCCGGAATGCCATATCAGCTTGAAGCTGACCGATCTCAGCGCATTGCCGCCGGCCGAGCGCGAGGCCGAGGCGGTCCGCCTCGCGGTCGCCGATGCGCGCAAGCCGTTCGATCTCGCTCGGGCACCGTTGTTTCGCGGCCACGTCATTCGCATGGCGGCGGATGAATACCGCATCTATCTCGCGCTTCATCACATCATCTTCGACGGCGTCTCGCTCTATCAGGTGATGGTGCCCGAGCTGGCGGCGATCTACGCCGCCTACGAAGCCGGCACGACGCCGTCTCTGCCCGCGCCACGCCTGCAATATGGCGATTACGCGCTGTGGCGGCGGCAGCAACTCGAAAGCGGCGCGTTCGACAAGCAGCTCGCCTATTGGCGCGAGCGGCTCGCCGGCGAGCTGCCGGTGCTGCAACTGCCGAGCGATCGGCCGCGGCCGGATAATCTCGCTTATCACGGCGCGATGGAGACCTTTGCCCTCAGCGGCGCGCTGACCGAGCATCTCAAATCGCTCGCGAAAGCCGAAGGCGTCACGCTCTACATGGTGCTGCTCGCCGCTTATAAGGTGATGCTGCATCGCTATAGCGGCCAGGACGATGTCATCGTCGGCGGCGTCACCGACACGCGGCGCCGGCCCGAGCTGCAAGCGCTGATGGGCTACTTCCTCAATTCGGTCGCGCTGCGCAGCCGGCCACAAGCCGATAAGCCGTTTCGCGCGTTCCTCAAGGAAGTGCGCGACACTGTGCTCGGCGCGCTCGATAACGCCGACGCGCCCTTCGATCATGTCGTCCGCGCGGTGAAGCCGAAGCGCGACGCCAGCAGTCATCCGCTGTTCCAAGTACTGTTCTCAATCCAGCCGCCAATGCCGGAATTCGGCAATGGCTGGGATCTGACGCAGATGGACGTCGCGGTCGGCACCGCCAAACTCGATCTCTATCTCGAGCTCGAGGAGCGGGTCGAAGGGCTGATTGGCCGCTTCCTCTACAGCACCGAGTTGTTCGATGTCGAAACGATCCGTGCCATGATCGGCCATTGGACGAGTTTGCTCGGAGGCATCGTCGCCAATCCCTCGACGACACTGGCGCAGCTGCCGCTGCTGAGCGCCGCGGAATCGCGGCAGATCCTGCGCGACTGGAATGCGACGCAGCGCGACATTCCGCAAAGCACGCTGCCGCAATGGTTCGAGGCGGTGGCGCGCGCGCATCCCGATGCGACCGCGATCCTCTCGGGCAATCAGAGCTGGAGCTACAGCCAACTCGATCAGCGCGCCAACGCGCTGGCGACGCGGCTGAGCCAGGCCGGCATCGGCCCCGGCTCGCTCGTCGCGGTCGCCCTCGAGCGCGGGCCGGACATGATCGCGAGCCTGCTCGCGATCATGAAGGCCGGCGCGGCTTATCTGCCCCTCGATCCCGCCCTGCCGGCGCAGCGCTTTTCCTTCATCATCGAGGATGCGCGCTCCGCCGCGCTTCTCACGCAGCGCGATCTCAAAGCGGTGCTGCCGTCCGCCGGCGTGCCCGTCCTTCTCTGCGACGAAGGTAGCGCCGCGAGCGATACAGCCGCTCCACCCGCGCCACCTTTGCCCGCTAGTTTAGCCTATGTCCTCTACACCTCGGGCTCGACCGGCAAGCCGAAAGGCGTGGAGATCACGCAACGCGCGCTGGTCAATCTGCTGGCCGCGATGCAAGAGCGGCCCGGTTTCGCGCAGGGCCAGTCGCTGCTGTCGGTGACGACGCTTTCCTTCGACATCGCCGCGCTCGAGTTGTTTCTGCCACTGGTCAGCGGTGGCACCGTCATCATCGCCGACCGCGAGACGGTGAGCGATCCGCCGCTACTCGCGGCGCTGATCGCCGGCGCGCGGCCCGACATGATGCAGGCGACGCCGGCGACCTGGCGCGGCCTCATCGAATCCGGCTGGCGCGGCGCCAAGGACATGACCGTCCTTTGCGGCGGTGAAGCGCTGTCGCGCGATCTCGCCGATCAGTTGCTGCCGCGCTGCGCCGCGCTCTGGAATATGTACGGCCCGACCGAGACCACGATCTGGTCAACGGTCGAGCGCGTCACCGCCGGCAGCGAGCGCATCGCCATCGGCCGGCCGATCGCCAACACGTCGATCTACATCCTCGATGCCAGCGGCAATCCCGTGCCGGCCGGCGTGGTCGGCGAAATCCATATCGGCGGTACCGGCGTGGCGCGGGGCTATCACTATCGCGATGAGCTCACGCGCGAGCGCTTCGTCGAGCGCGCGGTTGCGCCCAATGCAAGAGGTGGGGGCGAGCGGCTCTATCGCACCGGCGATCTCGGCCGCTTCCGCCGCGACGGCACGATCGAGTGCCTCGGCCGCACCGATCACCAGGTGAAGATCCGCGGCTTCCGTGTCGCCATCGAAGAAGTCGAGGCCGCCCTCGCCGCGCATCCGCGCCTTGTCGCTGCCGCGGCGCGCGCCTGGCCCGATGGCTCGGGCGAGCACAGCCTCGCCGGCTATTTCGTCTCGCATGCCGAGCCGGTGCCGAGCGCGGCCGAGCTGCGCCGCTTCATGCGCCAGAACTTGCCCGATTACATGATCCCGTCGCGTTTCGTCGCGCTCTCGGAATTGCCGATGACGCCGAACCGCAAGATCGATCGCAACGCCCTGCCCGAGCCCGAGAGCAATGTCGTCGCCATCGCGCCGGCGGCACCGCAGACCGAGCATGAGACGAAGCTCGTCGATATCTGGAAAGATGTGCTCGGCATCAACACGATCGGCCGCAACGACAATTTCCACGATCTCGGCGGCCATTCGCTGCTGATGGCGAAGCTGCTGGCACGCATCGAGAAGCAATTCGAACGTCGCCTCTCGATGGCGAGCATCTTCCAGGCGCCGACGCTCAAAGGCATGGCCGCGCTGCTGAGCGAGCCGATGGCGCCGCCGCCCTCGCGGCTGGTGCCGATCAAGCCCGAAGGAACGCGGCCGCCCCTTTATTGGCTTTTCGGCGGCGCGACGGTGCGTCCGCTCGCGCACGCGCTCGGAAAGGATCAGCCGTTCTTCGGCGTCGCGCTCGACCATGCCGAAGAACAGCGCCTCGCCGAGGCAACGACTCTCGCCGAATTCGCCGCACCGCTGATCAAAGCCATTCGCGAAGCGCAGCCGACCGGCCCCTATTACATCGGCGGCTGGTGTACGGCAGGCATCCTCGCTTACGAGGTCGCGCGTCAATTGATGGAAGACGGCGCCGAGGTTGGTCTCCTCGTCATGGTGCACTCGACCAATCCGGTGCATTACCGCCGCATCGGCCCGCAAAAAATGCGCGCCAGCAAGATCCGGTACCATTTGAAGGCGCTGCTGCGTCTCGACGGCCCGTCGCGCTGGCGCTATGCGGTCGACCGGTTCCGCGGCGTGATGGAAAGCCTGCGCGACCGCGTCAGGCCGCCACAGGCGGTGGAGAAAGTGCTGTGGATCGGCAGCGTGCTCGATAACGCAGCGCTGTATTACGAGACACCGCTCTATGCCGGCGATGTCGCGCTGTTCCAGCCGGCGGATCGGCCGGACGTGCTCGACTATCGCCAAGGCTGGCGCGAGGTGGTGCGCGGCGCTTTTGCCACCTTCGAGATCCCGGGCGGTCATCGCACGATGCTGGAAGAGCCGTTTGTCGAAGAGCTCGGCGCACGCCTCGATGCGTGTCTGCACCGCGCCCAGATGCAGACGAAGCGCGCCGCACCGCAGCGCCGCGCGGCGGGATAGCGGCCGTGCTTCCGCAGGTCGATGTTTTCTGGGCGGATCTCGATGCCGCGGTGAGCGCGCTGCCATGCTGGCAAGCCCTGCTCGACAGCCACGAAGCCGCGCGCGCCGCGCATTTTCGTTTCGAGGGCGACCGCAATCGCTACATCGCGTGTCACGGCATTCTCCGCATGGTGCTCGGTCGCTATGTCGATCGCGCGCCGGCGGCGTTGCGCTTCGATCTCGGAAGCCACGGCAAGCCATGCTTGAGGGACAGCGATCTGCAGTTCAACCTGTCGCATTCGCGCCACCTTGCTCTCTTCGCCATTAGCCGTGACCTCACCGTCGGCTGCGATGTCGAATTCCACGACGAGCGCTTCCTCGCCGAGAACATCCCCGAACACTTCTTCTCGCGTGCGGAGGTCGCCGAGCTGCACGCAATGCCGCCGTCGGGCCGACTCGCCGCGTTCTTCGCCGGCTGGACGCGCAAAGAGGCTTACATCAAGGCTCGCGGCCTCGGCCTTTCGCTGCCGCTCAACAGTTTCGATGTCTCACTCGCGCCAAGCGTGCAGCCGGCGCTCTATCGCGGTTGCGATGGCTGGTCAGCGCGCTGCGTTGAACCGGCACCGCATTTCTCAGCGGCAATCATCGCAAAAGCCCCAGTTTGGCAAATGAATGCGCAGCCGCTCGACGCACTTGCGCTGCTCGCTCAAAGCAGCATCGCGGCGTGAGCCACCAATCGCTGCAAACTATCTAAAATTCAGCGCGATATATAAAATTTAAAGGTAGCGATCCGCGCGATGAATGCCTTTAGATGACCGCAAGCGAAAAGCGGGAGCACAGCAAGCATCCCAAATGATCGCGAATCAGTGGGGGCGTAACACGACGTCCGGCGCGAGTTGCGAAATGCAACCGGGGTAGGCTGGAGAGGGACTGGTCGATGTTTAAGATGATGGTCGCGCCTTGGCGTGATGCGAGCCCCTATTTAGGTGTCGGCACCTACTATCGGGTGCGTGATGCGGAGATGGACACGGAAGCGGATGATCTCGTCGACGTGACGCTGGAAGCGCCGCTGATCCTCAACGAGCGTCAGGTGCGCATGCTGGTGCAAAAATACGGCACCAACTCGCCGGACCGCATGACAGCGCTATCGGGCGCCTGGACCTTGCGGCGCGAAGTGGTGCAGATGGGCCATGACGGCATCATCGCCGTCGGCTCGAAGCCGAGCAAAAAGCCGCTAACGCTGGTCGCTCTGACCCAACCCGGTGAAGTTACGCGACCCGCCGCGGCCGATAAGGGCCGTAAATCCTCTGGTGCGCAGATCATGCGGCTGGCGATCGCCGAGCTCGCCGGCGTACCCTAATCCACTCGAATGAAATGATGCGCTCCGCTGCGGAGCGCCCGGAAAGTTTCCGTTAAGCCAGGGCCCCTAGGGTCGTGCTGTATCACAAGCGCGACCTTAGGAATGGCCGACATGACGGCGATCGACTGTACCGACTGCTCCCTCGCAATCGAGATTGGCGACGGCGTGAAACGCGCGCTGGTGCGCCATTTCTCTACCTTCATCGCAGGCCAACTCGCGGCGCGCGAGGTCGCGGCCCAGACCGAAACCGCGCGCGAAAAGATCGACCGCGATGCTTGGCGACTCACCGCGCGCGTGCTGTACGAGGTCGAGGCCGAGATCGACTGCGTGCTCGATGAGACATTGCTCGCGCCCGATCCGCAGAAAACCGTGCAAGACATCCTTACAGCGGCCGTCGAAACCGCCGTCGAGGGAATCGAGCTGCACTATCTCAGCGATGACGTTTTCGGCTTCGCAAGCTTGCTCGAAAAATTCGGCGTCGATGATCTCGGTGCAGCGCCGCGCTGAGCAATCAGCGCAGCGGCTCCGGACTCGTCGGCAGCATCGGCGGCAGCGCGAGAACGATCCGCACCAGATCCGCCTGACGGCTGGCGCCGACCTTCTTCAGCACGGCACGAAGCTGGGTGCGCACCGTCGGCATCCGCACATCGAATTCCTGCGCGATCTCGGTCAGGCGGCGTCCCTCGGCAATGCCGGCGGCAACGCGCGCTTCGGCTTTGGAGAGACCGAAGAGCTGGCTCAGGCGCGGTGCGAGCTCGTTATTGCGATGCGCGAGATCGCTCATGAAGACGAGCGCCCGCGTCGCTTTGACCTCGCCGCCAACCGTCGCCGTCAGCGGCATCACCACAACCGCATAAGGCAGCTTGCCCGAAGGGCGCGCGATCAGCATGGCGCCGCCGCCTTCGCGCTTATCCGTGCGGCCTGTCACTGCCACGTCGCGTAGCGCCGCCAGCAGGTTGTTGGTCTCGAAGGAACGCGCCGCCTGGAGGCGATTGTCGCGCCGGCTGAGGCCGTCATTCTCGGCGAGGATTTCCTCCGCCGCGGCGTTGGCGAAGCGCACTTGGCCGGTCTGATCGGCAACCAGTGCGCCGACCGACATATTGTCGAGGATGCGCTGTGGCAATTCCCAATCCAGCGCGCGCTCGTCGATCGCACGCGCGAGGCGTTCGGCATTTGCCATGTGATGGACGAGACGGCGGAACTCGATCACCTCGGCGGCGGAGAATGGCGGACGGCCCGCCGCGCGCTCGACAAAGATCTGGCGATATTCGCGGCCGATGCTCGTGAGATTCGCGCCGAGGCTGTGACCAATCCCCTGCTCGGCAAGGAAAGCACGCTCGAACCCGCCATCCTCGAGCATCGCGTCGGTGCGATCGTAATGCGAGACGAAGATGCTCTCGGCATGAGCCCGCTCGAGGAAACGGCGTCGCGGATCGACCGCGCCCCACCGCGTACGATAGAGCGTCACGAAGTCGGGCGTGAGCGTGCCGGCGACGATGCAATCGACAACCACACCGTTCTCCCTGTCCCAGACAAGGTAGAAGGCACCGGCCGCGTCGAGCGTTTGCGCGAGCATGCTGAGACCGCGGCGGCGCGTGGCCGGCTCGATCGCCGCGTCGTAGAGCGAGGCGATCGTGTCATCGCGCAGAATTTCGTGGTTATCCACCCTTGCCATATGCCGCCGTGTTAAACTGACGTCATCCGTTGACGCTGAAAGTGACGCGTTCGTAACCCTAACTCTACCGTAACCTTTCCATTCGGCGTCGAACGAACGAAAACAAATTCAGATAAATGCAATCTTTCGGTAAGCGCATCTGCCGTTCATCATTCGAATGCGCGAAAAATTCGAAACAGTTTTCATAACCTTGGCGTGAACGCGCGCCGAAACCCGTCGGCACCCTTCGCTATAAGCGATTCGCACATACGATTCGTAGAAGGGACTCGGCGGACGTCCTGATTTGTGCCGCCAAGGGCCGATCGGCGGTTGCCCCAACCTACCCGGCCCTTCTTTAATCGGGAGGACAAGTCGGATGCGGCTGAATGCGGCAGCAGCTGTCTTCGTCGCCTTCGCGATGGTGGCGGCCGCCATTGGGATCATCGCCAGTCATGCGCTCGTGCCGGGCTTCACGCGGCTGACAAGCGATGGGACGCGAGCCACTACTGATGGGGCCACGGCAACGCACGCACCGCTATTCCGCGGCGACTAGGCAAAATTTTCCGAGACGTCGATGGTCAATCAGGGGCGCAGCTGCGCAACACCGCGATAGCGACGCAAGAATGTTCTCTCGATACGCTTCTTCAGCCGCGCAATCGCGTGCCGGTCCATGCGGATGATGACGCGTTGCTGGTCGCTCGAGACGAGGACGAGTGCGGCCGGTTGGTCGATGCCGTTATCGAGGATGTCGGCAGCGATCGCATCGTAGGTGACGACGAATTTTCGGTCGGTCATCGAATCCTCAGGCCAGCGGCGGCGCGATTATGCGCTCGTCACCGCCGCGATCATGAATCGCTTTTCATCCGATCGACGTAAATCATCGATTCGGACGAGTCGGAAAGCGCATGCCATAATCTCGCCATAAAGTGCCGCGCATCGCCGGCGGGGATGCCTTGCATCGATTGGGGGCGAAGAGGATCGCGTGGTTGGTATGGTGGGAAAAGTGATCAAGCTCGGACTCGGCTGGCGTTCGCTGTCGCGTAAGCGGCGACAGGCCATGCGTCCAGACATCACCAATCCCGAAACCGCGCGCCACGCTCGTCCGCCGCGAATCATCGGCTACGGTGCCGCGTTGCTGATCATCGCGCTGCTGACGGCCGACGGTGTTGCGATCTGGCATTTGCGCCAAACCGCGATGGAAAGCGCCGAAGACAGCCTCGGCAAGCTCAATCGCGTGCTCGAGGAACAATCGGTGCGAACGCTGCAAGGCGCCGATCTCGTGCTCGCCGCGATAGATGCGGAATTCGCCAGCGCCGGCCTGCGCGACGCCGTGCAGTTCCGGCGCACCGCCTCGAGCAACGACGCGCATCTTGGCCTTGCCCGGAAGATTTCGGGCTTGCCGCAAATATCGGCGCTATATCTCATCGATGGTTCCGGCTCGGTCATCAGCACATCGGGACCACGGTTGACCCATGAGATCAATATCCGCGATCGCGCCGACTTTACGCTGCTGCGCGAGCGCGCCGATCTCGGCACGATCATCAGCGCCCCCGTGCTCAGCCAAACCAACGGCGTTCCTACAATCTATCTCGCGCGCCGCTTGAGCGGCCTCGACGGCCGCTTTCTCGGCATCGTTTCGGCGGCGATCCGTCTCGACTATTTCGAGAATTTCTACCGCGACGTCTCGATCGGGCCCGGCAGCGCGATCGCCTTGTGGCGCACCGACGGCGCGCTGGTCGCTCGCTATCCTGCCGTCTCCGCCGATACCAAGATCATGCTCGATAGCCCGTTGCTGGGCGATGGTGGCACAGCCAGCGAGAAATTCGGCCCGGTGCGTACCGGCAATCCGGTCACCGGCGAGCCGGTGATCCTCGCCGGCCAGCGCCTTGGCACCTATCCGCTGATCGCGACGACGTCGCTGACCATCAACAGCGTCCTCGCGGCCTGGAAGATCGAAGCGGCGATCGTCGCCGCGGTCGGCTTCATCCTCAGCATCGCGATCGCCGCGATCGCCATTCTGTTCCGCCGGCAATTCATCGCGCAGTTGGTGATGACCCGCACCTATGCCCGGCTTGCCGATGAGAGCCAGGCGCGTCGCGATCTCGTCCGTGCGGTGGAGCGCGCCGAGGCGATCGCCACCGAGCGCCGCCTTGCCCAGGAAGCGCTGCAGCACAGCGAGCGGCGCTTCCGCGATATCGCCGAATTCAGCGCCGATTGGATTTGGGAATCCGACGTCAATCACCGCTTCACTTTCTTGAGCGGCGACGGCGCGCAAGCGGTCTTCGGCAAGACCCGCTGGGAAGTCGCGGGCGCCGATCCGACGAGCGATCCCTACTGGCGGCGCCACAAAGCCGATCTCGATGCGCGTCGCCCCTTCCGCGGCTTCCGCTTCTCGATCACCTGGCCCGGCAGCACCACGGCGCAGCATTTCTCCGCCAGCGGCAAGCCGATGTTCGACGACGAGGGCCGTTTCCAAGGCTATCGCGGGACCATCACCAACGAGACCGAGGCCATCGTCGCCAGCCAGCGTGCGCGCCTCGCCGATCGCCTGCTGCGCGACGCGGTCGACAGCATTTCCGAAGGCTTCGTGATTTTCGACGCCGAGGATCGGCTGGTGATGTCGAACGACGCCTATCGCCGGATGTATCCGGAGATCGCCGATATGATCGTACCCGGCTCGACCTTCGAAGACATCATTCGCACCGGAGTCGCGCGCGGCCAGTTCGCCGATGCCGAAGGCCGCGAAGAGGAATGGGTCGCCGAGCGCATTCGCCGGCATCAGCAGACCGAAGGCGCCGTCGAGCAGCGCCTCGGCTCTGACCGCTGGGCGCTTGCCTCCGAGCGCCGCATGAGCGATGGCGGCATCGCCGGCCTGCGCATCGACATCACGGCGCTGAAGCGGGCGCAATCCGCTCTCAACGAAAGCCAGGCGCGGCTCAACGAAGCGGAAAAGATCGCGCAACTCGGTTGCGCCGACTTCAACCTCGTCACGCAAAAGCTCACCTGGTCGAACGAGACCTATCGCATCTTCGGCCTGGACCCGCGCGACAACCCGCCGAGCGGCGATCGCTATCTCGCCCTGGTCGAGCCCCGCGATCGCGAGCGCGTCGAAGCCCTCTGGGCCGATCTCAATCGCGGCGTGAAGCCCGAGCCGATCGAATACTGGATCATCCGCCCCGACGGTCAGGCGCGCCTCATCCACTGCGATCACGAGATCATCCACGACAGCCGCGGCACACCGGTCCGTGTCGTCAGCACGCTGCAGGACGTGACCGAGCAGCGCGCCGGCGAGCAACGCTCGCGCGAGCTGGAACGCCTGCTCATCCACTCGCAGAAGCTCGAAGCGCTCGGCACGATGGCCGGCGGCCTCGCCCACGAACTCAACAACATCCTCGCGCCGGTCCTATCGCTGGCGACAGTCGCGCTCGAGGATTTCCCGGCCGATTCCGCAACCCGCCAGGATCTGGAAATGGTCGTCGTCGCCAGCCAGCGCGCGCGCGATCTGGTGCGCCAAGTTCTCGCCTTCGGCCGCAAGCAGACGATGGAGAAGCGGCTGATCGAGCCCGCCATGACGATCCGCCAGACCTTGCGCATGATGCGCGCGACCGTGCCGGCCTCGATCGAACTCGTCGAGCAGATCGAGCCGGTTCAGGCGATCCTCGCCGACCCCGATCAACTGCAGCAGGTCATCGTCAACCTGGTGACGAATGCGCAACAGGCGATCGGCGAGCGCATCGGCAAGATCACGGTCAGCCTTACCCAGACCAGTGACATCGAGGACCAGGGCATCCGTCTCGTACGTCTCGCTGTCGCGGACGACGGCTGCGGCATGGAGGAAGTCGTCGCGCAGCGTATTTTCGAGCCGTTCTTCACCACCCGCGAAGCCGATCGCGGCAGCGGCCTCGGCCTTTCGGTGGTTCATGGCATCGTCACCAGCCATGGCGGCCGGATCGAGCTGAACACGGCGCCTGGCCAGGGTTCGGAATTCGCGATCGTTCTGCCCGTGACCGACCGGCGCGAGCTCATCAGCCTCGTACAGAGCGCAGCGTAAGGATCGGCGATGCGCGCGGATACCATCCTCATCATTGATGACGAGCCGATGATCCGCTACTTGGCGGCGCGGATCCTCGACCGCGCCGGCTATCGCACGGTCAGCGCGGCAAATGGCATCCAGGGCCTTGCCTGCTTTCGCCGCGAACGGCCGGCGCTGGTAATCACCGACCTCATCATGCCCGAGCGCGAGGGTATCGAGACCATTCGCCATATTCTGCGCGAAGGCCCGAACGTGCCGATCATTGCTATCTCTGGTGGTACACTGACCGGCACGGCCGATTTTCTCGCCATGGCACGCGAGCTCGGCGCCACCGCCATCCTGCGCAAGCCGTTCGAGCCGATCGAATTGCTCCTCCTGGTTGAGCGCTGTCTCGGTGACGCGCCCGCGACAAGCCGCGCCAATCTCGCGGATTAAACCGGCGTCATTGCCCGGATTACGCAGTCATCGTGTGATCTGACATAGTGTCGCCATGATTTGGCGCTCAATTGTTCAAGTCGAACAACCGAATTGTGGTCGCAATATGGAGAAAGCGGCCACCGTTTTCCGATGTGAGATTTTCCTGTGACTAGCGTGATTTGTCTCACAAAACGCGAAGTTTGACGCATAAAAGCCGAGATTACCCCCAAAGATTTCTTTCACTGCTGTTGTGGCTTTATGCAGGAGGAAGAAAATGGCCGTAACGACTTTTGCAGATGATGTCGTTCAGAACCTTCCCCGCCTCGAGGGCTTCGCGCGCCGCCTCGCCGGCAATCGGAGTTTTGCCGACGATCTCGTGCAAGAGACTGTGTTGCGCGCTCTCGTTCATGCTGACCAATTCCGTCCGGGCACCAATTTGCTCGCCTGGTTGACGACGATTCTCCGTAACGCCTATTTCAACGAAAAGCGGCGGCAACGCCGGATCGGTCCGCTGGATCCGACAAGCGTGCCCGCGCCCGCCATCAGCGACGAGCAGGAATGGCATCTCCGCATGCGCGATGTGACGTGCCGCTTCGCGACCTTGCCGGCGGCGCAACGTGAAGCGCTCATGCTCGTCGGCGCCAATGGCTACTCCTATGATCATGCGGCGAAGCTCGCAGGCTGCGCTGTCGGCACGATGAAGAGCCGCGTCTCTCGCGCGCGCTCCGAGCTGCAGAACATGCTCGACCGCGGCGACGTTCCGGCCTGGACGCGTGATCTCTACAACCGCGATCTGGAGCATCTCGAGAAGGCCGCCTGATCGCAGACTATCGCTAGTGCATGATCGGGCTTAGGTGAATCGGAGGGGATTCCCTTGAGGAAGGGTTTGTGATTCAAAGATGCTGGCTGGAGACGGGGGCCAGCATCGATGATCGGGCGACCCTATTCCTTGGACTTACGTGAGCGTGTGGT
>DATMZZ010000289.1:0-4375 GCA_035573175.1 Allostellaceae bacterium | reverse complement strand
TGTCTTTGGCGCCGCATCTTTCGCAGCAGCCTTTTGTTTTTGTTTCGGGGCTTTGGCCTCGGCCGGCGTCGTCTCTTCTTTTTCTTTTGCTTCCTTCGGTGCTTTTGGCGCCTTCGGTGCTTTCGGCGTGGCCGAGCGCTTGCCTTTGGGTTGCGGGCGCGCGGCGAGCAGCGCGATCGCTTGCTCGAGCGTCACTTCTTCAGGCGAGACATCGCGGATGGTCGCATTGACGCCGCCATGGCTGACATAGTGGCCGTAGCGGCCGTTGAAGAGATTGATCGGCTGGCCGTCGCTCGGATGCGGGCCGAGGGATTTGATCGGCGTCGGCATGCCACGGCGCTGCGGGCGTGGTTCGGCGAGCAGACTGACCGCGCGGTTGAGGCCGATGGTCAGGATGTCGTCGTCCTTGGGCAGCGAGCGGAATTCCTTGCCGTGTTTCAGGTAAGGACCGAAACGGCCGATAGCGGCAATGATCATCTCGCCGTCTTCGGGGTGCGGACCGAGCTCGCGCGGAAGCGCCAGGAGGCGCAGCGCCTTGTCGAGATCGACATCGCCGACCGGTATGGTCTTGGGGATCGACGCGCGTTTTGGCTTCTCGTCGGGATTGCCTTCGCCACGCTGAACGTAGAAGCCGTAAGGGCCTTTCTTCAGCGTGATCGGCACTTTCGTTTCCGGATCGACGCCGAGCTCGCGCGGGCTTGAGCTTTCTGCACCATCGCCTTCGATGCCGAGCGGGCGGGTGAATTTGCAATCCGGATAATTCGAGCAGCCGATGAAGGCGCCGAAGCGCCCGAGCTTCAGGCCCAACCGGCCAGCGCCGCAAACCGGGCAGACGCGCGGATCTTTGCCGTTGTCGGCAGCGGGAAAGAAATGCTGGCCAAGCGTCTCGTCGAGTACGTTGATGACGTCGCTGATCTTGAGATCCTTGGTGCCACCGATCGCGGTCGAGAAATCGCGCCAGAAATCTTCCAGCACCTTCTTCCAGGCGACGCGCCCGCCGGAGATGTCGTCGAGCTGATTCTCGAGATCGGCGGTGAAATCGTATTCGACATAGCGCTCGAAGAACTGTGTCAGGAAGGCCGTAACGAGACGGCCGCGATCCTCGGGAATGAAGCGCTTCTTGTCGAGCCGCACATAGTTGCGGTCCTGCAGCACCTGGATGATCGAGGCATAGGTCGAAGGCCGGCCGATACCGAGCTCTTCGAGCTTCTTGACCAGGCTCGCTTCGCTGTAGCGTGGCGGCGGCTGGGTGAAATGCTGCTCCGGCTTGATCTCGCCGCGATCGAGCGCATCGCGCTCTTTGAGCTGCGGCAAACGCCGGTTCTCCTCGTCGTCCTCGGCATCGTCGACGTCTTCGCTGTAGAGCGCGAGGTAGCCGTCAAAAGCCACGGTCGAACCCGTCGCGCGCAGCACGACATCGCCGGCGGGCGAGGTGATGTCGATGCCGACCTGATCGATCAGCGCCGTCGCCATCTGGCTCGCGACGGCACGCTTCCAGATCAGCTCGTAAAGCCGACGCTGCTCGTCATCGAGATAGCGCACCACATCGTTCGGGCGGCGCGCCATGTCGGTCGGGCGAATTGCTTCATGCGCTTCCTGCGCGTTCTTCGCTTGCGTGCGATAGATGCGCGGCTCGTCCGGGCGATAGTTGGCGCCATAATCCTGCGCAATCAGGTTGCGCACAGCAGCGATCGCTTCATTCGAGAGCGACACGCCGTCGGTACGCATATAGGTGATGAGACCGACCGTATCGCCCTCGATATCGATGCCTTCATAAAGGCGCTGCGCAATCCGCATGGTGCGCGACGCCGTCATGCCGAGCTTGCGCGACGCTTCCTGCTGCACGGTCGAGGTCGTGAAGGGCGGCGGCGGGTTGCGCCGCACCTGCTTGCGCTCGATCTCGCGGACGGCGAAGCCGGTTTGGCGCGCGATCTTGTCGGCGGCTTCGCGCGCCGTCTTCTCGTCGGCCAGATCGAAACGTTCGAGCCGCTTGCCGTCGAGATGGGTGAGGCGTGCGGTGAAGCGCTCGCCCGACGGCGTCGCGAATTCGACTTCGATCGACCAGTATTCGCGCGGCTTGAAGACTTCGATCTCGGCTTCGCGCTCGCAGATGAGGCGCAGCGCGACCGATTGCACGCGGCCGGCCGAGCGGCTGCCCGGCAGCTTCCGCCACAGCACCGGCGAGAGCGTGAAGCCAACGAGATAGTCGAGGGCGCGGCGCGCGAGATAAGCGTCGACCAATTCCTTATCGAGCTCGCGCGGATGCTTGAACGCATCCTGCACCGCGCTCTTGGTGACTTCGTTGAAGACGACGCGTTTGACGTCGACGCCTTTCAGCGCGTGGCGTTGCTTCAACACCTCCTGCACATGCCAGGAGATCGCTTCGCCTTCGCGATCAGGGTCGGTGGCGAGGTAGAGATGCTCGGCGCCTTTGACGGCCTTGATGATATCCTGCAGCCGCTTGTTCGCCTTGCCTTCGACTTCCCAGGAAATGGCAAAATCTTCGTTGGGCCGCACCGAACCTTCTTTCGGCGGCAGATCGCGCACGTGGCCGTAACTGGCCAGCACGGTGTAACCCTTGCCCAGATATTTGTTGATGGTTTTCGCCTTGGCCGGCGATTCAACGACGACGACGTCCATTCTCGTTAACTTTCTGAGGAATATTCTCGCCCGATCGATTCCGGATCAGATGGCCATTCATTCGGCTTAAAGCAAGGATACTTGGTTTCCTGGATGTCGCCCGATGCGTCCCGCCAACTCTAGTTCGATGAGAATTGTCACCACCAGCGTAGGCGACAAATGGCATTGGCGCACCAATTCGTCAACCGTTACCGGTGTGGGGGAGAGCAATTCGACGAGTCGCGCGCGGCTATGGGCGAGCTCGCCGTCGTTGGGCGCAACGCTTTCTGAGGGCGTAAAGGCCTCGCGTTTACGCTCACTTAGCGTCGCGCCGAGCCGCGGCTGCAGCTCGCGCATGATGTCCTCGATCGTCTCGCAGAGGATCGCGCCGTTGCGGATCAGATCGTTGGCGCCTCGGCAACGCGGATCGAGCGGTGAGCCCGGTACGGCGAAAACATCGCGGCCTTGCTCGAGCGCGAAACGCGCCGTGATGAGCGAGCCCGAACGCAGCGCCGCTTCGACGACGAGCACGCCGAGCGAGCAGCCGGAGATGATGCGGTTGCGGCGCGGGAAGTGACGCGCTTGCGGCTCGGTGCCGACGGGCATCTCGGCGATAAGTACGCCGCGCTCGGCGATCTGCTCATGCAGCCCGCGATTCTCTTCGGGATAGACTTGGTCGATGCCGCCGGCGAGCACGGCGATGGTGCCGGTCGCGAGCGCGCCTTCGTGGGCTGCGGCATCGATGCCGCGCGCGAGGCCCGACGTGACGACGATGCCATGCTGACCCAATTGCAGCGCGATGTCGCGCGCAAAGCGTCGGCCATTAGCCGAAGCATTGCGCGCGCCGACTACCGCGAAAGCGTTGCGCGTGAGGAGCGACGCGTCGCCTTTGATCGAGATCAACGGCGGCGCATCGTCGAGGGCGGCGAGTGCGATCGGATAATCGGGCTCGCCCCAAGCGACGAGCCGCCCGCCGGCCGCTTGCAATTGCTGCATCTCGCGCTCCGCCGCTGCGCGCGGGAAGAGCGATAGCGGCCGCGCCCGTCCGCCGCGCTTCGCAGCCTCGGGCAATGCCGCGAGCGCCGCTTCTGCCGAGCCGAAACGTGCGAGCAGTTGATAGAAGGTGACCGGCCCGACGTTCTCGCTGCGGATGAGACGCAGCCAGTCGAGCCGTTCCGCGGGGTTGAGAGTGCGCGCGGGGGCGGGCATGGGCGCGGAAGATGGACGGCTTGCCACCCCGGCGTCAACTTGCCCGAGAATCCGACCCGGTTCAGGCACGCTTCTTCCTCAGCGCGATCTTGTCCTCCTCGCCATGGATCAGCCGCGACAAATTCGTGCGATGCCGCCAGATCACGATCAGCGAGATGATGAGGATCGCGAGCGGCGCGACGCCCTCAGGCCGCGCGATCCAGGCATAGAGCGGTACGACGATGGCGGCGGTGACGGCCGCAAGCGAGGAATAGCGGAACACCAGCGCCATGACGATCCAGGTGAGCACGGCGGCGAGCGCAATCGGCCACGCATAGCCCAGGAGCACGCCGGCGGCGGTGGCGACGCCTTTGCCACCCTTGAAGCCGAGCCAGACCGGAAAGATATGGCCAAGGGTCGCGCCGACCGCGGCGGCGGTCGCCGCTTCCGCGCCGAAGCGCCAGGCGATCAGCACCGGAAAAAAGCCTTTCAGCACGTCGCAAATCAGCGTCGCAAGCGCGAGCTTCTTGTTGCCGGTGCGCAGCACGTTGGTTGCGCCGATATTGCC
>DATMZZ010000288.1:0-7297 GCA_035573175.1 Allostellaceae bacterium | reverse complement strand
TTGCGTACGGCTGTCGCGATATTGCGATTCGGCACTGGTATTCGCAATGCGCAGCAGCACGTCCCCTTTCTGCACGATCTGTCCATCATGGACCGCCAACTCGGCGAGAATACCGCCTTCGAGGTTCTGCACGACCTGTATCTTGCTTGACGGCACCACGCGCGCATCCCCGCGCGTCACTTCTTCGAGCTTCGCGAAATGCGCCCAGACCAAGAAGATGAGGCAAAACGCGCAGACGCCCAGCGTCAGGATGTGCGCAAAGCGCGCCGTCCGCGCGCGCAACGCGTATTCGTAGTCCGGCAGGAAATCGCTATCGATCTTCTGGCTCATCGCGCACCCGCTCGCGCTGCGATGCGCAGCTCGCCTTGATTGAGTGCTTTCAACACGCGCTCCCGCTGATCATCCGCGACGATGCGGCCGTTATCGACCACGATCAGCCGGTCGACCAACTCCAGCATCGAGGGCCGATGCGTCACGAGCAGCAACGTCTTCGCCGGCAGGATTTCACGCAGCCGGTGCTTGAGCCACGCTTCGGCGGTTGCATCCATCGAACCGCTCGGCTCGTCCATCACCAGGATCGACGGATCGCTCAGCAAAGCGCGCGCAATCGTCACCGCCTCACGCTGCCCGCCGGAGAGGTGCCTGCCGTTCTCCCCCACCTGCATGTCGTAGCCTTCGGGGTGGTTCTTGATGAAGTCATCGACGCCGGCGATGGTCGCGGCGCGGAGGATCGTGTCGTGCGATACGTTCGGCGAGGACAGCGCGATGTTGTCGCGCACCGAACCGAAGAAGAGAAACGCGTCCTGCGGCACATAGCCGATATTGCGGCGAAGGTCGGCGGGATCGATTTGGCGCAGATCGGTGCCGTCGACCAGGATGGCCCCGGAATTCGGCGCATAGAGCCCGGTCAGCAGCCGCGCCAGCGTGCTCTTGCCAGAGCCGATGCGGCCGAGAATGCCGACCTTCTCGCCGGGTGCGATGCTGAAGCTGACGCCCGCCAGCGCTGCATGGCTCTGGCCGGGATAGGCGAAGCTGACATCACGGAATTCGATTTCGCCCTGAAGTTCCGGGCGGTGGAGGAACGTCTTACCCTTCGGCCGCTCGAGCGGCGTCTTCATTACCTTGTCGAGCGAGCGCAGCGACATGAAGGACGAATGCAGCCGCACCAGCAGTGAGGCGAGCTGGGCCAGCGGCGCCATCGCACGCGAGGAAAGCAACGACGCCGCAACGAGGCCGCCGGTCGTCAGATTGCCGGCCGAAATCTCATAGACGCCGACGATCACCACCAGCACACTGACGAGGTTCTGGGTGAGCGTCGCGATGTTGACGCCGATCGTCGAGATGAAGCGCGCGCGCATTGCTGTGCGCGCGGTGCGGCCGATGAAGCGCTCCCACAGCTTCTGCGCCCGGCCTTCCGAGCCGGTGATCTTGATCGTGTCGAGGCCCTCGATCGATTCGACGAGAATCGCATGTTTCTGGAAGGTCTCGCGCTGGGTCTGGCCCATCACTTCGCGTAGCGCGAATTGCAGGGCAAAGCCGATGCCGAGAAGCAGTGGCACCGCGAGCAGCGGCACGAGGGCAACCGGACCCGCGATCAGGCCGATAATGAGGATGAAGAGCAATGCGAAAGGCAGATCGGCGAGCGAGAGCAAGGTCGCCGAGGTGAAGAATTCGCGCAGCGTCTCATACTCGCGGAGATTGGCCGCGAGCGCGCCAGACGAAGCGGGCCGGGCCTCGTAGCGCATGCCCATGACATGCTCGAAGAGCTTGCTGGCGAGCACGACATCGGCGTTCTTGCCGGCGCTGTCGACGAAATAGCTACGCGCCGTGCGGAGCATGAAATCAAAGAGGAAGGCGACGAAGACGCCGCTCGCCAGCACCCAGAGCGTCGCGGTCGCGTTGTTAGGCACGACGCGATCGTAGACATTCATCACGAAAAGCGGGCTCGCCAACGCGACGAGATTGACGACCAGCGAAGCGACGATCGCGTGCGTATAGACGCGCCAGAAAGAAGCGATCGTGCTCCAGAACCATGAGCGTTTCGGCGGCGGGATGTCGACCACATCCTCGCTGCGTTCATCGAAGCGGTATTGCGCCTTCACATAGAGCGCGTAGCCAGCGTAGTAGCTTCGGAATTCGTCGAGCGGCAGGCGAATAGGATCGCTGCCGGGCTGCGGCAGCAGCACCTCGATCTCGCCATTCTCAATCGCCGTCGCAACGCATGCGCTGTTCTCATTGAGCAGCAGCAGGCATGGGAGGTTGAGCGGCGAGATTTCCTCGAGGGTGAACTTATGCCATCGCGCGGCAAGACCCGCGCGCGTCGCGGCGCGCACCATCATCTCGGGCGACAAGGCATCGCCGTTGACTGGCAGCCCCGCGGCGAGCGCGCGTGCCGAGATCGGCCGCTCGAGTAGACCCGCGAGGATCGAAAGCGCGGTGAGAACCGGATCGTCGATGGTTTCAGGCGCTGCCGCCGCATCCGGCGGGGCGTCCACAACTTCGAGCTCGCTCATCATCCCCCGCCTCCGCGTCTATCGCGCGGCCGGCTTCAACAACAGAAAAGAGATCAACCCTGCGGCCGCACCGGAATTGCCGGCGCGCGGTTCGGATCGGCTGCCGCCGGGGGCGGAACGTTGAGGCTGCTTAGCAACATGCCCTCGACCGCCAGGATGCGATAGGCGTTGAACGCCGCCTGCCCTTGCGCCGTCGCCAAGCGTGTTTGCGCCTGGAAGACTTCGTTCTGCGCGTCGAGCAGATCGAGCAGCGTGCGCTGGCCAATCTGGAATTGCTGGGAGTACGCGTCACGCACCTGCTGCGAATGCACCAGCGAGCTCTGCAGAGCCGGAATACGCTGCATCGCCGCGCTATAAGCCGATTGCGACTGTCGCAGATTCTGCTCCGCATCGCGGAGAGCCTGGAGCCGATCAGTCTTCGCCTGCGCGACCTGCGCATAGGCTGATTGACGATTGGCGATGTCGGCGCCGCCGGCGTAGAGGTTCCAGCGCAGCACTAAGAGAGCGCGCGCTTCATTGTCGCGGCCGGGGAAGCCGCCGACATTGCGATTCTTGTCGCCGCTAATTTCGAGCGAAACCGTCGGATCGAAACGGGCATCCGCCTGCTCGACCAGGCCTTGCGCGGCCTCGATATCGGCTTCGCGCGCTTTGACGGTCGGATTTTGTGCCTGGAGCTGGGCGAGCTCGGCATTGATGTCGTGGTTGATCGCACCGGTCGGCACCGGTGCGTCCTCGAGCGCGGCTGGCGCAACCCCGACGACGCTGAGATAACGTGCCTCGGCATCCTCGAGCATGCCGCGCGTTTCGTCGCGCGTCGCGGTCGCGAGATCGAGACGGCTCTGGGCCTGTGCGACATCGGCAGCGCGACCGGCGCCACCGGTGCTGCGCCGCTGCACGCGGTCCAGCAGATCCTGATGCGCTTTCACATTGTCTTGCGCGTATTGGAAGACATGGCGAAAACGAACCACGTCGAGATGCGCTTCGACCGCATCGAGGCCGGTGAATTCGGCGTTCTCACGGATGCGATAGGCTGCGGATTTGGAACGGCCACGCTCGTGATCGACCTGGCCGGCGACCGCGCCGCCGTCATAAAGCTTCTGGGCAAGCACCGCACCAAGCTCGCTGCGCATATGCTGGCCGTTGGTGCCTTGGGTCAGGACATTTTCGGTGTATTCGGGACCGATCGCGCCACGCACGTCCAATTGCGGCAGGTAAAGCCCCTTTGCGCGTCGCATCTCCGCGTCGATCGATTCACGATTGTGGATCATGGATTCGACCCGCGGACTACTCGACACCGCCGTCCGAACGGTATCGCTCAGGCTCTGCGCGTAAGCCGGTGCGACAGCCAACAGGGCTGCCACCGCCACGCCGCTCGAAATTCGCAACCGCCAACCAAACATTTTCTGCCTCCGCAGAGGCCGGGGCTTGTTATTGACCCGACCCCAGAACCACGTCGAACGCATTAACCAAAGCGAATAAAAATTCGGAATGTAAACAATATTTACAAATAATTATCACGCGTTTTCCTAATTGCGCGCGAAGTTATTACATAAAATTGTTCCAGTCTAGAAATTTGTTGTTAACCATACTTGAGTAATATTGGTTAATTCGGGCATGGTAAAAGTAATTCTGGAAACACAAAAAAAGGCCGCGACAAGCGCGGCCCCAAGTTCAGGGAGGAAAACGCCAAACGGCGTTAGAGGCGACATATGGATATCGCCGGGGCTGGCAACAACCCGCCTTTCCTCTCTCGCTCGCCTGACGTCGTGCGACGGATTTGGCAGAATGCCGCCATGACCAACGACAATCCCGACGGAATGCAGATCGTTACGGCGGCGCTCGAAACGATCGACGCGCCGGCTTCGGCGATCTGGCTACGCCCCGACGCTCTCCTCACCGGCAACGCCGCGCGCAGCGCGGTCGAGCAAAACATCGCCCTGCCGCTTGCCGGCGGAAATAGCGCTTTTACGCAGGTCGAGGTGATCGCGCGGCAAGCCGACAGTGTCACCGCCACGCTCGCGCCCCTCCGTCGCGTACAATCTTGGGCGAGCCAGCTCGACGGGGCGCGGCGCGCTCGGGTCGAGGCTCAACTCACCCGCGCCAGCGAGCAACGCAGTCATTGGGCCGGACAGCCGCTCAACCGGCCGCTGATCATGGGGATCGTCAATGCAACTCCCGACAGTTTCTATCGCGGCAGCGGCGGCGATGCCGAAGCCGCGATCGCGCTCGGCCGCGCCATGTGCGAGGCCGGCGCCGACATCATTGATATTGGCGCGGAATCGACCCGTCCCGGCGCTGCTCCTGTTTCCGAAGACGAGGAGCTACGCCGGCTCGAGCCGGTGGTGCGCGCTCTTGCCGCATCCGGCGCGGTGATCTCCGTCGATACGCGCCACGCCAAAGTCATGGCAGCCGCGCTCATTTGGGGCGCTCGCATTATCAATGACGTCGCGGCGCTGGAAGGCGAAGGCAGCCTCGACGTCGCTGCCAAGACCGGGGCACCTGTCGTCATCATGCATATGCGTGGCGAGCCCGGCACGATGCAGCGCGATCCGCATTATGTATTAGCATCGCTCGACGTTGCCGATTACCTCGCGCAACGCGTCGCGGCCTGCGAGGCGGCCGGTATCCCACGGCATCGCATCGTCGTTGATCCCGGCTTCGGCTTCGGCAAGACGCTCGCGCACAATCTCGAGATCCTGGCGCGGCTCACCCTTTTGCACACGCTTGGCTGCGGCGTGCTGATTGGCGTGTCGCGCAAATCGAGCATCGGCCGGCTCAGTGGCGGCGCCCCGGCCGAGGAACGCTTACCCGGCTCGATTGCCGGCGCGCTGCAGGCCCTGCGCCAAGGCGCGCAGATCCTAAGAGTTCACGATGTGGCTGAAACGAAGCAAGCGGTCGCCGTCTGGCAGGCGATCGCCGAGGGCGCCTAAGGCCTCAACGGCGCTTGCGCTCGACGACGACGCCAACGCTTTCCGTTTCCGGCCAGACATCGAGCTTCTCGACCATCACGCGGGTCGCGCTGACGCGGCGATCGGCCAGGCAGAGCGTGGCGATGCGGTCGGCAAGCGTCTCGACCAGATTGATATGCCCGGCTTCGGTAATCGCCTTGATGCCGGCAACGATGGTCTCGTAATTGACTACATCGGCAAAATCGTCGCTGCCCGGAAGCGGCGCCGCTACCTGAATCTCGGCATTGACGCGGACACGCCGCCGCAAACCTTTCTCGCGCGGGTAAATACCGATGCTGCAAGGAAGAACCAGATCGCGGACAAAGACGCGGTAACCCGCGGCGCTCTCGTCCTTCGCGCGGATTTCAGGCGCCGTTGCCGGCCATTCAGTGCTCATTGCGCGGAGCATGCCTCTAGAGGCCGCCCCGCGCAATGCCGTAAGTGCTACGACGACGCCACCATGCGGTTGGTCAAGATACCGACATACTGCACCTCGACCTTGACCTCATCGCCGGCTTTGAGGAATTCGCCGCTATCGCCGCGGCCCGCGCCGACGCCCGCCGGCGTGCCGGTCGCGATCACATCGCCCGGCCGCAGGGTCACATGCTGGCTGAGCGAGACGATCTGCTCGGCGATGCTGTGGATCATGTTCTTGGAGTTCGAGTTCTGCTTCTCGACGCCATTGACCCAGAGCTTCACGCCAATGTCGTTCGGGTCGGGCACGAAAGCCGCCGGGGTGATCCACGGACCCATTGGGCAGGCGTCGTCGAAACACTTCTGGCCGAGCCAGTCCATATACATGCCGCCGCCGGCGCGATCCTGCTGCACGCTGAGATCGCGCGCCGAGAGATCGTTAACGCAGGTGTAACCGGCGATCAGGTCGTGCGCGCGCTCGAGCGAAATGTTGCGCGCCGGCTTGCCGATGACGACGCCGATCTCCGCTTCCCAGTCCAGCTTTTGCGACAGCGCCGGCATGCGGGCATTGGCACCATCGCCGACGATCGAATGCGCGCCGGTCTTGATGAAGAACCACGGATCCTTCGCCTTTTTCGGCTCTGACGGCTCTTTGCCGGTGAGGCGCCGCTGGCGCTCATTCATTTCCTTCATATGATCCCAGTAATTGGCGCCGGCGCAGAAGACCGCGCCCGGATAAAGGATCGGCGCCAGGAGCGCGACCTCGGCCAGCGGCCGGCCATCGCCCGGCTTCACACGACCCAGCGCCGCGGCGATGCGCGGATGCACCTCGCTCCAGCTCTGCAGCAGGCCGAGCACCGAGGAAGAATCGATGCCGGGCGCGCCCTCCAACAGCGGCGTCGCCGGCAGAACGCGATCGTTGAACAACACGCCGGCGCGCGCGATGCCGCCGGCATCGCGATAACTCAAGAGACGATATTCGTTGGCCAAGAGACCCTCCCCTTATTGGCTGGGGGATTTTAGCTGCTCGCGCGACCACCGCCTAGCCAACCTAGGTCGCGCGGGCAGGGTTGAAGTGGCCGCTGCGAGCGCAACCCAAATATGGCGGCCGACAACCCGTTTACGCGCTCTTCGCGCGTGAACCCGAAGGGGCCAAACACGAACAGCGGTTGCCCGGGTTGTCCCTATTTTCCAGGCAGACGAAGGAAGCGCGCGATCAGTGTATTCCCACCAGCCGCGATGGCGAAAGCGATCAGTAGCGCCGCGTACATATAAGGTATGCGGAATTGCGCGTAATACTGCATGATCAGGAAGCCGAGGCCGCGATTGGACATCTTAATCTCGGCCAGGAGGCAACCGATGATCGCAACGCCGGTGCCGAGCTTCAGCCCGGTCGCGATCGGCGGCACCAGCGCCGGCAGA
>DATMZZ010000287.1:0-13403 GCA_035573175.1 Allostellaceae bacterium | reverse complement strand
GTTGGCCCCTGATTATAGGAGGCGGCGAACACGATCAGATTGTTGCTGATACGCGGGTCGCGCAGCAGGAGCTTCACATATTCCTGCGCCAGCATGAGGTTGTATTCGGGATCGTTGAGCGCGGCGCGCTCTTTCTTGCTGTTGTGCTTGCCGAGCGGCGCGCCGGTGAGCTCCGCCATGGAGCGCGCGGTCGAGGGCATGAGCTGCATCAAGCCGCGCGCGCCCGCCTGGCTATGCGCGCCGGGCGTGAATTGCGATTCCTGGCGCATCAGCGCGTAGAGGAGCGCGCGGTCGACGGTGAAGCCGCCGATCGGCTCCCAGCGCGGCACCGGATAGAGCGCGACTGCGCGAGTCTTGTCGGTATCGCCGAGCAACCCCGCGAGGCGGATGCTGACGCCGGGCAGATTGGCGCGGTCGGCCAGCGCGGCGAGGGATTGCAAAAGGCTCGCCGAGGCATGCGAGGCGAGCTCGCGCAGCTCGGTCGAAGCGAGGCCTTCCTGGCCGATTGCGATCAACGCCAGCACGCGCCGGCCGCCATCGATGCCGACGACGAGCTGGGCGTCGAATTGCGTGAAGGGATCGGCATCGAAAGACGGATCGCGGTCGACGCCCATGAGGTGGCGCGCCAGCATGCCGTAGAAGGTGCGCGGATTCTCCCCGGCGATCTTCAGCCAGTAGCCGTAATTCTCCGGCCGACCGGCGCGAAGCTCGACACGCGCCGCCCAGAACGCCGCCGCCGATTTGACCCAGTTCGACTGGCCGCCGCTTCGCGCCAAAGCCTGGAAATGGCTGCGTGCCTCGTCGAGCCGCCCAAGCCGCCAAGCGGCAAGCCCGGCATTCCAGTTGGCGACGGGCGCGTAATCCGCGGTCTCGTTGCTGGCGCTCATGGTCAGGGCGGCTTGCGGCTCGCCTTGGGCGAGGTAGCCCTCGGCGATCGCCGCGCGCAGATCGTCGCGCGTGTCGCTGTCGATGAGGAGCTTGGCCTCTTTGCCGGCGAGCAGCAGCTCGGCGCGCCGCGGATCCTTGGCCGCGAGGTCGTTGATCTGTTTCTCCAGGGTTTCGGCGCGATGCGCCACCGCCGGCAGCAAGGCCTGGAGCTGCCTGCCAACACTGATCGTCGGCATCGGCGACAGATCGTTGTCGTCGTCGAAATCGATATTGACCGCCGAGACCGAGGGGTGGGGCGGGGGCTCGGCGCCGTCCGGGCGGCGCTTCATCGCCATGGCGTAGATCACCTTGGCGTCGGGCTCGTCGCCGTAATGCTCGAGCCAGCTCAGGAGCTCCCCATAGGTCGTCGGATAGCCGGGCGCGCGGTAGCGCTCGGACAGGACCTCGCCGAGGAGGAGCTTGTCGCGCAGCCCCGGGATCTCGCGATCGGCTTCCTGCCAGCGACCCGATTGCTGCAGCGCGAAAATGTGGCGATAGCGGATGATGTCGTTGACGCTCAGCACCGAAGGAAGGTCGGCTTCGCGTAAAACTGAATCGCCAGGTGTTAATGATGCGGTGCGAAGTTGCTGTGCGGAGGCCGCGCTGGCCGTTAACCCAAGGCCAGTGAAGGCAAGAATAATCCACAGGGTGTGTAAAGTCCTGCGGCCCCTTTTATGGGATGCCCCCCTTATCATGGGTAACGGACATAACTATCTCCGCGCCCGATGGCAAGACAAAATTAACACATGGTAAATCAGGTTTTTGCTTATAATCGAAGGTGATAAAAATTACTTCAAATTTTCTGCATCGCGTTTATCTTTGACTGTAGTTCTAAAAAATCGCGCCAGGATTCACTTTTGCGGACGGGGGTCCGCAACAAAAAAGACGGATGATAGGTAGTCAAAGCTGGGACTGGGCTGTCGAGGCCGGGAACCGGCAGATCGAACCATTTGCCGCGCAGCTTGGTGATGCCCTCAGCTCGGCCGAGGATCGCACTCGTTGCGGTGCCGCCGCTTAAAACCACCACGCGTGGGGCAGCCAGTGCGATGTGGCGCCACACGAAGGGCAGGCAAAGCGCGATCTCCGCTTCGGTTGGCTTGCGATTGCCGGGCGGACGCCAGAACAGGATGTTGCTGATATAGACATTGCTCTGACGATCGAGACCGACCGCGGCCAGCATGCGGTCGAGCAATTGGCCGCTGCGGCCGACGAAAGGCTTGCCGATGCGGTCTTCATCGCCGCCGGGCGCTTCGCCGATCACCATCACCGGCGCATGCGGCGTGCCATCGGCGAAGACGGTATGAGTCGCTGTCTTCCGCAATGCACACCCCTCGAAAGACGACACCGCAGCCTCGAGCTCGGCCAGCGTGGTCGCGGCTTCCGCCAGCTTGCGCGCGCCGGCGATCTCATTGCTGGCGGGGACGATTGGTTTGGCGATGGGCGGTCGCGCGATAGCGGGTGTGCCGAGCGGCGGCACGCTTATGGAAGGTGCTGGCCGGGGGGCGGGGCTGGGGGCCACGGCCATTGCGGCCGACCGGGGCGGCGCCCCTCGGGATGGTGGGGGAGCAAAGCTGTCATGCGGGGTTTCGCCGATCGCCTCGTCGATCCCCATCGCGACATACCAGTCGAGCAGCGCGGCGAGCTGTTGTCTCTCGGTCATGGTTAAAGCCTAGCATCCCGGGCCGGCTGGCTTCTATTGCCGGCCTTCTTTTATTGCCGGCCTTCTTTCGCCCCACCTTCTCTCATGCGCGCGATCCCCTATAGTCCCGCGCCCATGGAACGTGAGCGGATGGAATATGACGTGGTGGTGGTCGGGGCGGGCCCTGCCGGGCTCTCCGCCGCCATCCGCCTGAAGCAGCTCGCCGCCGAGGAAGGCACCGAGATCTCGGTCTGCGTGATCGAGAAGGGTTCCGAGGTCGGCGCGCATATTCTCTCGGGTGCGGTATTCGAGCCGCGAGCCCTCGAGGAGCTTTTCCCCGATTGGAAAGAGCGCGGCGCGCCGCTGGTGACGCCGGCGACCGATGACCGGTTTCTGTTTCTGACCAAGGGCCGCGCCTTCCGCCTGCCGACGCCGCCGCAGATGCATAACCGCGGCAATTACATCGTCAGCCTCGGCAATCTCTGTCGCTGGCTCGCCAAGGAGGCCGAGGCGCTCGGGGTCGAGATCTATCCCGGCTTTGCCGGCGCCGAAGTGCTGTTCGATGACAGCGGCCGGGTCCGCGGCGTCGCGACCGGTGCGCAAGGTGTCGGTAAGGACGGCGAGCCGACGGCGAATTTCCAGCCCGGTGTCGAGCTCTGTGCGAAAGAGACACTCTTCGCCGAAGGTTGCCGCGGCTCGCTGACCAAGCAATTGGTCGAGCGCTTCAAGCTGCGTCAAGAAAGCGGGCCGCAGACCTATGGCATCGGCATCAAGGAACTCTGGGAGGTCGATGTCGCTCAGCATCATCCTGGCCGCGTCATCCATAGTGTCGGCTGGCCGCTCGATCAGGCGACCTATGGCGGCTCTTTCCTTTATCACCTCGAGAATCGCCAAGTCGCGGTCGGCTTTGTCGTCGGGCTCGACTACAAGAATCCGTTCCTCAGCCCGTTCGAAGAGTTTCAGCGCTTCAAGACGCATCCGGCGATCCGCCCGACCTTTGTCGGCGGGCGGCGCATCTCTTACGGCGCGCGGGCACTCAACGAAGGCGGCTATCAGGCTATCCCGCGGCTTTCTTTTCCCGGCGGGCTGGTGATCGGCTGCGCCGCCGGCTTCCTCAATGTCGCGAAGATCAAGGGCAGCCACACGGCGATGAAATCGGGCATGATCGCGGCCGAGACGGCGCTGCGACGGCTCTCGGGCGATCTCACCGCCGATTACCGCGCCGCGCTCGCCGGCTCCTGGGTCTGGCCGGAGCTCTATGGCGTGCGCAACATCCGGCCGGGTTTCCGCTGGGGGTTATGGCTCGGTCTCGCCCATGCCGCGCTCGACACCTATATCTTCCGCGGCCACGCGCCCTGGACGATGAGCCATACGGCCGACCATTCCCATCTCGACCGTGCCGACGCGGCACGCAAGATCGCTTACCCCAAGCCCGATGGCGAAGTGAGCTTCGACCGGCTGTCTTCGGTCTTCATCTCCAACACCAATCACGAAGAGAATCAGCCGCCGCATCTCAAGCTGCGCGACCCGGCCAAGGCGATCGATATCAATTACAACCTGTATGATTCGCCGGAGCAGCGTTACTGCCCCGCTGGCGTCTACGAAATCGTTAAGGACGAATCGGGCAAGCCGCGGCTGCAAATCAACGCGCCGAACTGCGTCCACTGCAAGACCTGCGATATCAAGGACCCGACCCAGAATATCGATTGGGTCGTGCCCGAAGGCGGCGGCGGGCCTAATTATCCGAATATGTGAACGCACCCCCTGGTGCATCGGCGTGGTTTTGTGCGTACACTCGGCCGCACATAGGAACGAATAGGACTCGGGGTTGATAAGCGTATATCGGCTGGTCCCGGCGCTCGTCGTGACTCTCTTGGCAGGCTGCGCCACCGTTGATGCGCGCAATCCTCCGGAAGCACCGCAGAGTGCGCTCGGCAGCTATCTTGCCGCACAGCATGCCCAGATCGTTCATGATTACGGCGATGCGGCGAATTTCCTCGAACGCGCCCTCGCCGCCGATCCCGGCAATTACGACCTCGTGCGGCATACTTTTCTGCTGCGTGTTTCGGAAGGGCGGGTCGCAGACGCTGTGCCGCTGGCGCAGCGCATCATCAATATCGATGGCCGGTCCGGCTTGCCCGGACTCGTCATGCTCGAGCAGGCGCTGAAGGCCGGCAAATACGATGAAGCCGCAAAACTGGCGCAAGCGATGCCGCGCGAAGGCGCGCAGCGTTTCGCCGTGCCGCTGATGCTCGCCTGGGCCGAGGCCGGTCGCCATCAATACGGCCCGGCACTGCAAGCGCTCGATGCGATGAACGGCGTCAACGGTATCGCGCCGCTGCACAATCTCCATACCGCGCTGGTGCAGGATTACACCGATCACGTCGACGAGGCGAAGGCGTCGTTCCAGCAGTTGCTTGCCGGATCGCAAGCGCCGACCTGGCGCGTCGCCGAGCTTGCCGGCAATTTCTTCGAGCGGCATCGCGATAGCGCCGATGCCAAGAAGATTTATGAGCGGGTCGGCAGCGAGCAAGGCACGATCGATGTGACGACCGCCGGGCTCGATCGGCTGGCGAAAGGAACCGTCCCGCCGCGCGTGATCGCGACGCCGGCCGATGGTGCCGCCGAGGCGATGTTCGATCTCGCCGGGCTCCTGAACGTGCCCGAGACGATGGATGCGGCGCTGATCTATGCGCGGCTCGCGCTCGACCTCGCGCCGCGTTTCGCGCTGGCGCAGATGCTGGTCGGCGAAATCCGCGATGCGCAGCAGCGCCCGGCCGAAGCGCTCGCGCTCTATGAATCGGTCGATGCGCATTCGCCTTATGCGTGGATGGCGAAGCTCCGCGCGGCGCTCGAGCTCGACGCGCTCGACCGCACCGATGAAGCGATTTCGCGGCTGAAGGCACTCGCCGCCGAGCGCCCGACACGCAGCGAGCCGCTGATCGAGCTCGGCGACATTCTGCGCAGCCATAAGCGCTTTGCCGAAGCCGTCGGCGCTTATGACCAGGCCGCCGCGCGCATCTCCGATCCAAAGCCCGAAGATTGGCGGCTGTTCTATAGCCGCGGCGTTGCCGAAGAACGCTCGAGCGACTGGCCGCGCGCCGAAGCCGATCTGAAGAAAGCGCTGGCGCTGCAGCCGAACCAGCCGCTGGTGCTGAACTATCTCGGCTATTCCTGGATCGATAAAGGCGAGAACCTCAGCGACGCGCTCGGCATGATCAAGCACGCCGTCGATCTTCGCCCGAATGACGGCTACATCGTCGACAGTCTCGGTTGGGCCTATTTCCACCTGCATGATTTCGATCACGCGACCGAATATCTCGAACGCGCGATCGAGCTCCTGCCCGAGGATCCGACGATCAACGATCATCTCGGCGATGCGTATTGGCGTGCCGGCCGTCTCTCCGAGGCGCGCTATCAATGGAAGCGCGCGCTGCAATTTCAGCCCGAAGCCGACGAGATCCAAGGCATCGAGACCAAGCTCGATCAAGGTTTGGGCGCGCTGCCGGCATCGAAATCGGCGCGCGGCGGTTAGCGGCTGTCTCGATGTCGCGCTGGTGGCCCGCGCCGGCCAAGCTCAATCTCTATCTCCATGTCACCGGCCGCCGCGCCGACGGCTATCATTTGCTCGATAGCCTCGCGGCGTTCAGCGATATCGGCGACCGGCTGAGCGTCGCGCCGGCGCCGCGCCTGACGCTCGAGATCACCGGCCCGTTCGCGCGCGATTTGGCTGAAGACGATCCGCGGAAGAATCTCGTCTGGCGCGCTGCCGAGGCGCTCGCCGCGCGGCTCGATCGCGTGCCCGATGTCGCCCTGACGCTCGAGAAGAATCTGCCGGTCGCTTCCGGCATCGGCGGCGGCTCGAGCGATGCGGCGGCGGCGCTGAAAGCGCTCGCCGCGCATTGGCAAGCGTCTCTCGATGAGCAAACGCTTTGTGCGATTGCCGCCGAACTCGGCGCCGACGTGCCGGTTTGCGTCGTCGCGCGCGCGTCGTTCTTCGGCGGCATCGGCGACGAGATCGTGCCCGCGCCGCCGCTGCCGCCGGCGCCGCTGCTCTTGGTCAATCCTGGTATCGCGCTGCCGACGGCCTCCGTCTTCCGTGCGCGCCAGGGCGCGTTCTCGCCGCCCGCGCGCTTCGCGGCGGCGCCGGCATCGGTTGCCGAGCTCGCCGCGCTGCTCAAAGAGCGGCGCAACGACCTCACCGATGCGGCGATCGGCATCGTGCCGGCGATCGGCACGGTGCTGGCGCGGCTCGCGGCCCAGCCAGGCGCGCTTCTCGCACGCATGAGCGGCAGCGGCGCGACTTGCTTCGCGCTCTTCGAAACGACAGCGGCGGCCGAAGCCGCCGCCGCATCATTGAAATTGGAGCAGCCGCGCTGGTGGGTCGCGCCCGGGCAGCTGGTTTAACGCCGAAGCTGGTTTAAGCCAAAACGGGCTTAGGGCTTCGCCGCGGCCTTGGTCGCAGTGCCGGTGGCGAGACCGCCGCGAGCATTGCTGCCGCTACCCTTGATCGTCGACGCGACTTGCTGCGCGCGGGCTTGCGCCTCCTTGAGCGTCGAGGGCGCGAGCGTCGAAGCAAGACGGTCGCGGCGCTGCTCGGCACCGCTGTCGCCATGGGCGGCGGCGGCGCTGTACCAGGCATAAGCCTCGACTTGCGAGACCGGCACGCCATCGCCGCGCTCATAGAGCAGGCCGAGATTGAACTGCGCGTTGATGATGCCGGAAGCGGCGGCACGGCGGAACCACTGCGCCGCCTGATCCATGCTCTGCTGCACGCCGACGCCGTTGGAATAAGCGACGCCGAGATTGAACGCGGCATTCGCATTCCCTTGCGCCGCAGCCTTTTGATACCACTGCACCGCTTGGACGGGGTCGCGGCCGATGCCGAGCCCTTCGCCATACATCACGGCGATATTGTATTGCGCCTCGGCGACGCCGCCTTCGGCGGAAGTCCTGAAGAGCTGCGCGGCGTGCTGATAATCCTGCTGCACGCCCTGACCCAGCGCGTAGAGCACGCCGAGGCGATATTGCGCGATGGCATCGCCGCTCTTGGCGCGCTGCTCGAGCCACGGCGCGAGCGCTTTCGGATCCGTCGGCGCGACATCGTCTTTGCTCGGACGCGGCGGAATCGCGGCGCTCGCGGTCTTGGTCGGTCCAGCCTCTTTCGAGGATTCTTTCGATGCTTCTTTCGACTCTTTCGCCGTCGGTGCTTCGCTCGCAGCTGCTTTACTCTTCGCGGTCGTCACGGGCTTTGCCGGTGCGGGCGGCGGCGCTGAGATTTCCGGTTTCGCGACCAGCGGCGTCGGTGCCGCGGTTGCGGCGCTGCTCGGCGGCGCCGGCGGCGTCACGCTCGGCTCCGGTGCCGGCGGCGGTGAAGGCGGCAAAGAAGCGAGGCTGGTCGGTGCGGAATTCTCGCTCTGCGTGCTCCGGGCGAGGCTCGGCAGGCCGGGGACGGGGGGCAGATTCGCCGGCGGCGTCGAAAGATCGCTGCTGCTGGCGTTGCTGTTGAGGCTCGGCAACGGCGGCGGCAGATTCGGCGCCGCGCTCGCGGGCGGCGAGGGCGGCAGGCTCGGAATGCCAGGCAAGGACGCGCTCGACGCACTGCCGCCGGTGTTGCTGCTGCTGTTGCTCTTGAAGCTCGGCAGCGGCGGCGGATTGTTCGGCGTCGGCGCCGAGAAGCTCGGCGTCGACGTGGCGAAGTTGCTGCTCGGCGCGGCGGGCGCACGCGAGTGGCCGGGGATGAGATATTGCGCGGTCACGGCGCCAGCGGTGATGGCCAGCGCAATCGCGACGGCGATGATGGCGAGGCGCTTGGTGCTCCGGCGCGAGGGCGGCAGCGGCCGCGGTTTCACGGTCGCAGGTTGACGCGGCTCGGTGGCCTCGGCCTCCTCGAAATCATATTCGTCGCGCGAGGCCCAGAGCTTGAACTTCTTCTTCGGCGCGGGCTCGGTTTCGTGCTCTTCGTCGTCCTGCTCGTCGAGCAGATGCGGCGCGTCGACGCCATCCTCATCCTGCCAGTCGCGCTCGGCATCTTCGTGGAGGAAAGATGGGGTGGCTTCTTCCTCTTCCGTCTCATCGAGACGCTGCTGCGCAAGACGCTCGGCGATGGTCGGCGCACGACGAACAGCGGCGGGCGGCTCGGCAATCGGCGTGGGCGGCGGCACCGGAGCAACCGGGACGGACGCGGGACGCGCTGCAGTCTGGCGGACGATCGGCGCGATCGGCGGCAGGGGAGCGGGCGGCGGCTCGACCGGTGCAGCTTGACGCGCCTCGATCGGCGCAGGCGCGGGTTGAGCCGGAGCGGGCTGTTGCTGGCGCTGCGTCATCGCGAGCAGCGCGGCGAGCGATGCTTCGATCTCGGGCGGCTGCGCGGGCGCGGCGACGGACGCGAGCGGCGGCATCACGGGACGCGGCGGTGCCGGCGGCGCGGCGAAAGTCGGCGTGATGACAGGCGTGGTGATCGACCCTGGGGGAATGGTCACGGAAGCGGTGCAGAACGCGCTCGGGCATGCGCGGCGGATGGCGCGCTCGAGCCATTCCTCGACCGCGAGACCGGCCGCGGCGGCGGCGTGTTCAGCAAGACGACGCGTGACGGGATCGATCTGGACCTTTTCCCAGGGATCGACGCCCTCGACGGCGAGAGGCGGAATATCGCGGATCATGGCTTACCCTCTGCGCCGGCGGCGATGCGTTGGCGCGCCGCTTCGACGGAAAGATGTTCGGCGAGGATCGCATCGGCGAGCGCCTCGGGTTGCGGCGCATCGAGCAGCACGAAAGCGTGCTCGCGCGACAGCATGCCGGAGCCGATGAGATGACGGACGAGCGGCGGCAGGCCAAGCAGCCGCATGCTCTGGACGATGTGCTTGCGGTCGCGGCCGGTCGCGGCCGTGACGGCCGAAACATCGATCGCGCATTGCGTCAGCAGCCGGAGATAGGCTTGCGCCTCATCGACGACCGAGAGATTGAGTTGGAGATTCTCGGCGAGCGAGGCGAGGATCGCGGTGGCGTCGTCTTGCGTGACGACGATCGCCGGGATCTGCGCGAGACCGACGCGCTGCGCCGCGCGCCAGCGGCGATGGCCGCAGATGATCTCATACTGTTCGGGATTGCTTGCCGAGCGGCGCACCGTGACCGGCTGGCGCACGCCGCGCGTCGCGATATCGGCGACCAGCGTCTCGGGCATATCGTCGCCGCGGCGCGTGCCGAGATTGGCGACGACCATTGCGGCAACCGGCAACATGGTGGCGCCGGCCGGAACCGGATGCGGCGCGGGCGCTGCGGCAACCGGAGGCGGCGCAACCGGCGGGACCGCGACGGGCGCGGGCTGCGCAAAACTGGGAGGCGCGGTGAACGGAGCCGGCGCGACAGGAGCAGGCGGAACGGGCGCGGATACAACGGGCGCCGCTTGCGGCGGCTGCACCGGCATCTGTTGCACCGGTATCGGCTGCACCGGCTGCACTGGCTGCATCGGCTGCTGGACCGGCGCCTGTTGTATGGGAGCAGGCGGCACGGGTTGCGGACGATAGGCGCTGACCGGCGCGACCAAAGGCGTTGGCGCCGGCATCGGCGTGGCTGTCGGAACGGGCGTTGGGCGGAAGACGGTCGGCTGTACGGGCGCGGCCGCTTGTTGCGGCGGAGCGGCTGGCTGCATGGGCGGCGGGAAAGCGGCGGCGGCAGCGGACTCGATCGCCGGCGCGCTCGGCTGCATCGGCTGTTGCAGCGGCGGCAGCGAAGTATTGGCCGGCATCGGCGTGGGCGCGGGTTGGATGCGCGGTGTCGACGGAACGCGATCGCGAATCTCGCGCGTGAATTCGAGGATTTTCGGCGGCTCGGCCGGCGGGGCGACGCCTTCGGCGGAACAGGTCTCGCTGATCAGCTTGGTGAGCCAGGAGGACAACGAGACACCAGCGCCGAGAGAGGCGATCTCCGCGGCTTCGCGCGCGTTGGTCGAGAGGCGGTCAAGCTGCCATTGAGCAGCTGGGGCAGTCATCGCACCGTACTCCTTACCCCTTCGAGGCAGGGATTATAGCCATTTTGGGACGTCCGACTCGAGCGATCGACTCGGGTCTTCGCTGGGCCGTTCATCCTGTATTCACCATAAGCGGCCGGGCATTAATGAATGGTTGACGCTAATGCGGCGAATCCGAAATTCGCAGAGGGTGGGGCCGCGGCGAGCGAATTTCGGATTCGGGACCGCATTAGCCTATTTAAGGGAATCTCGGGCGATTTTCGGATTTGAAGTTCCTACCTTGGCGCCCCTTGGCGCCGCGAACGCGGAGGAACTTCAAATCCATCGCGCGAGCGAGAATTCGCGGCAGCCGCGCGGCGGCGGTTTGGCAACCTTCGGGCGGCGCATTGACGATCAGCCAATCGTCGGAATAACCTCAATAATTCGCGCTGGAGGATCGCCGATGAGCGAGTTGGACGAGGCTACGAGGAGGCTGGATCAGGCCGTGCAACGGCTGGAAGCCGCCTCGAAACGGGTCGCCGAGGTTAAGCCCGGGGCCAAGAATGCCGCTGCCGTCGCCGAGACGACGGCCGCGGTCGCGGCCAAGCTCGAAGAAGCGATCCTGCGCATCGACCGGCTACTGGAGGAGTGATGCCGCAGGTTTCGATCACGATTAACGGCCGTGCCTATCCCGTCGCTTGCGATGAGGGCGAGGAGGACCGCATCCGCGATCTGGCGCGCCTCATCGACAGCAAGGTCGCGGGGTTCGCGCGCCAGGTCGGCCAAGCCGGCGAGGCGCGGCTTCTGGTGCTGGCAGCGCTGGTGCTTGCCGACGAGCTGACGGAGGCCAATGAGGCGGCTCGCCGTCTCGGCAATCAGCCGGCGCCTGACAATGCTGTGCTCGCCGGCAGCGTCAGTCGCTTGGCGCAGCGCATCGAGGCGGTTGCGGCACGACTCGAATCGTCCCACATTTGAGTCGAGAAAGTGGGGCTGCGCGGTGCGTTAGGTCGCAATACCCCGGGGCCGATATGTACCTCTAGGGGGCTGTCCCTGACGAAGCCCTGGTTTCGTCAAATGGCTCCCACCTGCGTAAGCGGGCCACGAGGGTACGGCAATGCCGACGGCCGAGGCGGCTCCACTTTCTCTTCATTCTTCCAGGACCTGATAGGCGATGCGGCTGCTGGTTTGCGGTGACATTGTCGGCCGGCCGGCACGCGAAGCCGTCGCGTTGCAGGTGCCGCGGCTCCGGCGCGAGTTGAAGCTCGATTTCGTCATCGTCAATGGCGAGAACGCGGCGCATGGTTTCGGCATCACCGAGACGATCTGTGCCGAGCTCTATGCTGCCGGCGTCGATGTCATCACCACCGGCAATCATGTCTGGGACCGGCGCGAGATCATGACCTATATCGCCGGCGATGAACGGTTGCTGCGGCCGATCAACTTCCCGCCCGGCACGCCCGGCAACGGCTTCGGCATCTATGGCACGACGCCCACTTCCAACCAAGGGGGACCGCGCATCCTCGTCGTCAACGCCATGGCGCGGCTCTTCATGGACGCGATCGACGATCCCTTTGCCGCGGTCGACCGGCTGCTCAACACGCATCCGCTCGGCTCGGTCGATGCGATCATCGTCGATTTCCATGGCGAGGCGACGTCCGAGAAAACCTCGATGGGTCATTTCTGCGATGGGCGCGCGACCGCCGTGGTCGGCACGCATTGCCATGTGCCGACAGCCGATCATCGCGTGCTCGCCAACGGCACGGCGTATGTCACCGATCTCGGCATGTGCGGCGACTATGATTCGGTGATCGGCATGCAGAAGGAAGTCGCGGTGGCGCGCTTCGTGAAGAAGCTGCCCGGCGAGCGGCTCGAAGTGGCGGCCGGTGAGCCGACCATCTGCGGCGCCGTGATCGAGACCGATCGGGTGAGCGGCCTCGCGCGCGGTATCTGGCCGCTGCGTCTCGGCGGCAAGCTCGATCCGGTGATGCCGCCCCCACCTTGAGCGGGTCCCCGTCTTGAATGAGCTGGCGGCGCTCGCTGGCTACGGCTTTCTGCTCGGCTGGTCGGTTGCCTGGCCGCCCGGTCCGATCAATGCCGAGATGATCCGCCGCGGCTTCGCCGCCGGCTTTCGTCCCGCCGCCGCGGTCGGGCTCGGCGCGTGCTCGGGAGACGCGCTCTGGGCCGTCCTTGTGATGACAGGCATCGGGCTGTTGATCGGCCCGGCGACGCGCTTCGGTCTGGGCATTGCCAGCTCGCTGCTGCTGCTGATCCTCGCGGGGTTTTTTCTCTCGGCGGCATGGCGCGCCTGGCGCGAGCGTGAAGCGGCCAGCGTGATGTCGAATCGAGTCGTCGCGACGCGGCGCGGCTATTTCCTCGGTTTCGGCATGGCGCTGACCAGCCCCTGGAACCTCGCCTTCTGGCTCGCGGTGATGGGGCGGCCGCAAAGCGTCGATGCCGGCTTTCTCGGCGCGCTCACCGTGGCCGGCGCGGTAATTCTCGGCGCCGGGGTATGGGTGCTGGTCCTGTGCGGGCTTGTGGTGCGTTTGCATCTGCGACTCGGCAATGGGTTTTGGGGCCGGCGCTGGCGACTCGTCGCTGATACCATGACAGGGATTTTAATGTTGGGCTTCGCCGTGCAGCAGCTGCGATTGCTGCTCGGGTGATCGGCCGCAAATCCGCCATATTGCGTCGCTAAGCCAGCCACGGCTCGGCGCGCCGGACAAAATGATTGGGGGGAAAAAATCATTTGACGCGGTCGGATAGCGACGGATTCGCGGCGTATGCTATGATTCGCGCACTCACCTCTACTATTAGCGATCGACATGGCGGGCCATTCCCAATTCAAGAACATCATGTACCGCAAGGGCGCGCAGGACAAAAAGCGCGCCA
>DATMZZ010000286.1:0-13211 GCA_035573175.1 Allostellaceae bacterium | reverse complement strand
ACATGGAAGAAATTGACCGGTACCACCGGCCCGCCATGCGCGCCCGCGGTGACGAGGCGGCCGTCGAAGCCTAAGGCGTCGATGGCTTTCGCGGTCGGGCCGGGATTGGCGATGTTGTCGTAGACGATATCGACGCCCTTGCCGCCCGTGATGCGTAAGAGCTCGTCCTTGAGATCGGTTTTGCTGTAGTTGATCACGTGATCGGCGCCGAGCTCGGTGCCGATCCGCGCGCGCTCGTCGGAGCCGGCGCAGGCGATCACCTGCGCGCCGAGATTCTTCGCGAGCTGGATGCCGATCGAGCCGAGATTGCCGGCCGCCCCCATGACCAGCACGGTCTCGCCGGCTTTGAGCTTGCCCATGCGCACCAGCAGATTCCATGCGACCGGCGCATGCCGCGCAAGGACGCAGGCATCGGCGTAAGAGACGCCTTTCGGCACGACGCAGGTAGCGAAGACCGGCGCCTTGGTGAATTGCGCATTGCCGCCCCAGCAATGGATACCGAACATCTTGCGCTCGCCGAGGCCTTGGAACACGGCGACGACATCGCCGACCTTGCGATTGGTAACATCCGGCCCGACGGCGGTGATGATGCCGACCGGGTCGACGCCGCCGACATGGGGCAATTGCACCTTCCGCTGCGGCTGCTTGCCGGCGCGGACCGACACATCGAGCACGCGATTGACCGAGCAAGCACGGACTTCGAGCGCGATCTCGCCCGGACCCGGCACCGGCTCCGGCAAATCCTCATAATGCAGCACCTCGGGCGGGCCGAATTCCCGATAGATCATCGCTTTCATATTGGACCCGCCCGATGCTGTGATGACAGTACGATCTCAGAACCGCGGTTTGACCTTGTCGAGCTTGAAGAGCTTCTTCGCATTGTCCTCGAAGATCGCCTTCTTGTCCCCGGCGGAGAGCCAATCGAAGCCTTTGATCATCGGTGCGATGTCGTCCATGTAGCGGCCGGTCTCGGGATTGGTCGCCGAGCCGGTGCCGGGGCATTCGGTCGCGAAGAGACAACGATCGACGCCGACGGTCTTGATCAGCAGCTCGAGCGCCAGCGGCGTGTAGAGCGTAGTATCGAACCACAGATTCTTCATCTTCTCGGAGAAGCGCTTGCCGCTGCCGTGGCCGCGCAGAGTGGGTGCCTCGAAGCGGCCGAGCTGATAGGGGATCGCGCCGCCGCCATGCGGGATGATGAATTTCAAACTCGGGAAATCATCGAAGACCTTGGAATTGAGGATGCTGACCGTGGTCAGCGTCTCTTCGTTGATGAAGTGCGTCGAATAGCTGGTGCGCTCGGATTTCGAGCCGACGCCATGTAGCATCGCGGGTATGTCGAGCTCGACGAGCTTCTCGTAGAGCGGGTACCAATAGCGGTCGCCCATGCCCGGCGCTTCCTTGCCCGAATTCTCATACGGGTCCGAATTGACGAGGCAGCCGACGAAGCCGAGCTCTTTGACGCAGCGCTCGAGCTCGGGCAGGACCACGTTGATCGGCTCCCCCGCGACCTGCGGCAGCATCAGCACGCCGGCGAAGCGATCGGGATAGAGCTTCACCGCGCGATGGATGATGTTGTGGCATTCCTCATGGAACCATTGCACGATCTTGCCCGGCCGCTCGCTATGCATCATCTGGAACGGACGCGGCGAGATGAGCTGGAAGTCGGTGCCGTGCTTGTCGAGCAGATCGACATGCCCGGCGCCGAAGGTCTCCTTCGCTTTGTAGGATTCGCGGATCTGGTCATCGCTGACCGTGACCTTGCCGCGGCCATGCGCGCCGCGGCCGGCAAGCTGAACGGCTTTATAGGCCCAGAGCTCGGCCGGTGCGCTCATATGGCCGTGGACGTCGATGATCATGGGATCCTCCCTTTTTGGCCCCGTCAGAAGTCGTATTTGATCTCGTGCATCTTCGGCAGCGGCAGCTCGAGCTGGAACGCCTCTTTCGGGAAGAGGTCTTCGAGCTGAGGCCGCGGGCCGTCGAGCACCTGATCATGCACATAGCCGACCAGCGTGTCGTAATTGCGCTTGTTGAGCTCGGTGAGCCCGTATTGCCATGGATCGTCGCCGAGCATCGCGCGCTCTTCTTCCCAATAGGTGCGGAAGAAGGCGAGCGGCACGTTGCGCGGATTGGCGACGCGCTTCATGGCGAGCTGCTTCGCCTCTTCGAAAGCGAGCGTCAGGCTCTCGACCACCCAGGGATATTTCTGGACGATCTCGGTCGGCACCGTCGTTACATGCATGATCGGGAAGAAGCCGGTGCGGCGGTAGTAATCGAGCTCGACCTCTTTGTAATCCGGCCAGAGCCGCGCGATGCGCGGATCGCCTTTGGCATGCGCCGCACTGACGTTCGGCGAGATGATGGCATCGACTTCGCCGTCGAGAATCATCTGCTCGACATTCTTGCCTTTCGGCAGGACCTCGATCTTGGTCGAGGGCGGCGCCCCTTCGGACGCATCGTCCGGATCCTGGATCACCCAGGTGATCGAGCGATGCGGCGCGCCATTGTCTTCGAGATGGCCGCGCATCCAATAGGCCGCCGCCGCGCCGATGCTGCGGCAAGCGACACGGCGACCCGCCAGGTCCGAAGCCTGCGTGATGCCCTTATTGGTGTTGATATAGATAAAGCCGTGGCGGAAGCGGCGATGCAGAAACACCGGGATCGCGGTGAAATCGTCGCGGCCATGCGCCTTCTGCACGACGTAATGTCCGCCATTGAATTCGTTGATGTCGCAGCCTTTGCCATGCGCGACCTGATCATGAATGCCGCGTGTGCCGGCATAGCCGCCGATCACCAGCTCGATGCCTTTCGGCTGCACCGTGCCGTCTTGCAGCGCGCGCACGATCTCATAGCCGCCGGTCATCATGGTGAGGCGCAGCTTGCCGGCAGCGCGTTTCGCTTTCGGTGCAGCCTTCTTTGCGGCGGCTTTCTTCGGCGCCGCTTTCTTGGCGGCTTTACGGGCCGGTGCTTTGCGCGCCGGCGCAGCTTTTTTCTTCGCGGCTTTCTTTGCTTTCTTCTTCGCTGCCATGATCGTTCTCTACCGTCCTTCTATCAGTGTCTCGTTTCGTCGCGCAGGAAATCCAAGCGCCGGAACAGCTCGCGATCCGTGATCTGGAAAATCCGCGCCTTGTCGGTCGAGGCGCGATGGCTGATCCATTGCCCGTGCGGCAGGATGAAGATGTCCTTGGGGCCCCAGGTGATCGTGTCGTCGCCGACGCGCGACTGACCTTCGCCTTCGACCACGACGCAGGCGGCGTTGCTGTTGGTGCGATAGGCGGTGGTCTCGGCACCTTTGCTGAGGCCGAGCAGGTAGCAGTCAATGGTCGAGAGCACGGCGCCGCCCGTCATCGGGTTGGTGTAGCGCAGGCGGCGCGCGCCATCGGCATCGGGCGTGGTCGCATCGAGCGCCTTCACCGCCGTCTCCCAGGGATAGCGGAACATCGGCGACCAGCTCGTCGGCGCCGTCGGCTTTGCCGGCGACAGGCCCGCGGCGAAAACCTCATCCGCCGGCGGCGGCGTCAGGCCGCGCACCGGTCCAGGCTCGAACACGCGGTTCTCGAGAAAGCCGTGGATCGGCACATCCAGGGAATCGACCCAGACCGAGCGCTCATTGGTGTCGTTGACATGCTCATGCCAGGTCATGCCCGGCGTCAGGATCAAATCGCCTGGCAGCATCGGGCAGGGCTTGCCTTCGACGATGGTCACCGCGCCCTTGCCTTCGAGCACGAAGCGCAGCGCGTGCATCGTATGGCGATGGGGCCGCGCTTTCTCGCCCGGCATCAGCACCTGGAGATTGACCGAGAGATTGGGCGCCGCGCCGCTGGCCGGCCCCTTAAGCCCGGGATTGCGGAGGATCAGGACACGGCGCTCGGCATCGTCCATATTGACGGCGTTGGCGGCCTCGCCGATCAGCGGGTTCACCTCGTGCCAGCGCCAGATATGCGAGGGTACCAGCGGCAGGTTGGGCCGCAGCTCCTGATCCCACATCGCAATGACATTGGCTGCCGCGAATTTGTCGCGCAGATCGGCCATGCCGTCCCTCCCGCTTAGACGCATTTCGTCCGAACACTGATTGTCCCGGCTTCCCGGGCCGAAAGCAATGCTGGACCGCGCGGCGCCCGCGACCGGCAAGGGTGGTTGGCCAATGCCCATCGTTGACCGCCGCGGAAGCCCACCTTACCGTTCTTTTCATGAGCGCCGAGCCACTTCCCGTCCTGATCGCCGGCGGCGGCCCGGTCGGGCTCGCGTTGGCGATCGAGCTCGGCATGGCCGGTGTCCCATGCCTGGTGGTCGAGCGGCGCGACGGCTCGATCTCCGTGCCGAAAATGAGCGGCCTCTCGATCCGCTCGATGGAATTCAACCGCCGCTGGGGCATTGCCGAGATCGTCCAGAATTCCGGTTGGCCGAAGCACCATCTGCAGGGGCTGATCTATTGCACCAGCATGATCGGCTTCGAGCTCGCCCGGCATCACGTGCCCGCCTATAACGACCAGAAGCTCGATTACACGCCCGAGCCGCGCGTCGCCTGCGCCCAGCTCTATTACGATCCGATCCTCCTGGCGAAGGCGCGCTCGCTGCCTTCGGTGACGGTACGCCACCTGACCAGCCTCGATAGCTTTACCCAGGATGAAGACGGTGTCACTGCGACGATCACGGATCGGCAGAGCGGGAAGAGTGAAACGATCCGCGCGCGCTATCTGGTCGGCTGCGACGGCGCCGACGGCACGGTCGTGACGGCGCTCGATTTCGGTTACGAGGGGCTCGGCCATGTCGCGCATAGCGTCAACGTCTTCTTCCGCTCAGCGGAGATGATGAAGATCCATGACAAGGGCTGGTCGCGCTTCTTCCGCTTCACCGATGCCGGCGGCACCTGGGGCGAGATCATCGGCATCGACGGCAAGGAGCTGTGGCGCCTCTCGGTGCTGAACGCGGATCCAAATTTCGATGCCGATCGCTATATGCGCCGCCTCATGGGCCGCGACGATGTGCCCTATGAGGTGCTCTCGACCATGGATTGGGAGCGGCGCGAGCGTGTCGCGCAGCATTATCGCGATCACCGCGTGTTCATTTGCGGCGACGCGGCGCATCAGAATTCGCCGACCGGCGGGCTCGGCCTCCACACCGGTCTCGCCGATGCGGTCGATCTCGCCTGGAAGCTGATCGCGACGCTCCAAGGCTGGGCCGGGCCGAAGCTCCTCGACAGCTACGAGGCCGAGCGCAAGCCGATCGCGCTCTACAACGTGCAAGCCTGTACCGATGAGTTCGTGCTGTTGGCCGATCTGCCGGGCGGGCCGGAGATCACCGAGGATTCGCCGGCGGGCGAAGCGATGCGCAAGCGCTGGGTCGAGGCCTACCACGGCTCGAAGGGCGCCAACGGTCCGACTTTCACCGAGAATCTGCGCCTCGGCTATTACTACGAGGGCTCGCCGATCATCGTGCCGGACGGCACGCCGCCGATCCCGTATGAGACCGTGAAATTCATGCCCAACGCGCGGCCCGGCACGCGCGCGCCGCATGCCTGGCTGGAACCAAAGCACTCGACGCTCGATCTCTTCGGCGACAACCGCTTCGTACTACTGCGTTTGGGCGCGGAACCGCCGGAGGCGGGCCGGCTCGCCGATGCGGCGGCAACACGCGGCGTGCCGCTCGCGGTGGTCGATCTCGCCAATCCGGAGCTGATCGAGCTTTATCAACGACGGTTGGTGCTGGTTCGGCCTGATGGCCATGTTGCCTGGCGCGACGATGCGCTGCCGACGGATGTGCTCGGTCTGATCGACCGTGTTCGCGGCGCGTGAGCACGCCGTTCGACATCACACGCGAATTCGTCGCCGCGCATGCCGCGCGCTTCGACGACGCGCTCGAAATCACCAAGAACGAGTTCAAGTCGCTCGACGCCGACGCGCAATACACCAATGCCTTCGCGCGGCTGCTCAAATGGGATCCGCTCGATCGCGTCGCTATGCTCGGCACCGATCAGCGCGAATTGTTCGTTCCTGTCCTAAAGAACCTCATTCGCGCACAGTGCCGCGAGGCACCGGGGAGCTTCACCTTTTTCGATATCGGCTGCGGCGACGGCCAGACCTTCGCGCTCGCTGCCGACGCGTTTCCCGACGGCGCGACCGGCGTGATTCTCGATTGCAACGCCTATTACGTCTCGCAATACGAGGCGGCGGTTCGCGCCTCTCGCCGCTTGCAGCTCCGCCAATCGATTTGCGCGCCATTCTTCCCGGACACAACGGTCAAAGCGCCCGGCAGCTTCGACCTGATCCTCGTGGCTCACGTGCTTTATTATTTCGACGATCTTCGCGCATCGCTGGCGCGGATTTACGAGCTGCTGAAGCCCGGCGGCGCCGCGTTCATCGTTTTCGCTGACGAGAAGACGGCTTATACCGGGCAAGCCCTGCGCGCCTATCACCGTGACGACGCGGCGTTTCTTTTAGCGTTCGATGAAACTTGCGATCTGCGCCGCCGGCTCTTGCTGCCAGGTGCGGCGCTGCAAAAGTATCTCGATGAGCGATTCCCGACGAGCCGCGCGCAGTTGCGCAGCGAGGTGCAGGCGAGCCGGCTTTATGGTCACACGCTGATGGATATCTTGGCGCTCAGCCTCATCACCGGCCTCGATCGCGTCGAGACACCGGCGAAATTCGATGCGGTGATGAACCTCATCCGGACGCAACCGGAAACGATCGGACTTCGTATCGAGCGGGGCGGTCACCCGTCGCGGGAAGGGATGCTCAGCGTTGTTCAGTCTCAGGTGGTCGTCGAGCTCCGTCGCGAGGCGAAGTAAGCGATCGCCGTAGCGGTACATCGCACGGGGCCGCTCTTAAGACACCTACTCGTAAAGGCCGGCCGACGCCCGCTATCGGCAGGAGTCCGTTTCACACTCGCTCGTTGCCAGGGCGAGCAACCGCGCGACTTGCCAGCGCACGTCTGGACAGGCCAAGATCGTGGTGGAGAGGGCGGCACGGATGATGCCGCAACGGGGAGGAACATCATGAAGCGAATAATCCTGGCTGCGGTAACGCTGCTGGCGGTGAGCGGCATGGCAGGCACAGCTAGCGCCCAGGCGGTCAAGCCGCCGATGTCGCCGGAGCTGCAAAAGATTGTCGATGGTGGCAAGACCGAGAAGGTGATGCTGAGCAGCACCAACCCGGTGGTCTTCGGCGGCCAGGCGAATCTCGATGCGGCCAAAGCCTGGATCAAAGACAATTTCGGCGTCGATATCGACTTCAACGTCACCAATGGCGGACCGTTCGGCATCATCGGCGCAAAAATCTCAACCGAGTTCCGCGCCAATCAGCCTTCTTCGGTCGACCTTTGGACGGCAGGCATCGCGCAATACGCTCCGCTGTTGAAGTTGAACATGTTCGTCGAGGTGCCGTGGCAGAAGCTGTGGCCGCAGCGCATCGTTCCCCAACAGATCGGCGCGGACGGCTATAGCATCGGCATTTCGACCGGCACGCCTGGCGTCCTTTACAACGTCGCGACGGGCTCGGATTTCGCTCAGGTCAAGTCGATCGACGATCTGTTGAAGCCGCAATACAAGGGCCGCTTCGGCACCACCGCTTTTGCCAATGGCTTCGATGCCATGTCGGCGAAGGGCTGGCAAGGCGAACCGAAGATGCTCGATTACATCACCAAGCTAGGGCATCAGGCGCAGGGTGTGCTCAATTGCGGCGGCCAGGACCGCGTCGCCTCGGGCGAGTTCCAGGCGCTGGTGCTCGATTGCACCGGTGGCTATCCCAATGTCGCTGCATATAAAGGCAAGCTCGCCCTCGCTGTGCCGGCCGACGCGGCGCAGCTCCAATATTACGAGGTGATGATTCCGAAGAATGCGCAGCATCCCAATACCGCGACCCTCTTCGCGCTCTACCTGATGACCGAGCAGGGCCAGCGCGGCATCTACAATGGTGGCGGCATTGATCTCGACTATTATCCCGAGACCCATATGCACAAATTCGTCGCCGACAACGAGGCCAAGGGCATCAAGTTCCACCGCATCGACTACAAGTTCTGGAAGGACAATCCGGGCATCGATCAGTCGGGTGCGAAGCTCGGCAAGGCCTTGAAGGAAGCGATGGGCGGCTAGGGCGGGGGCGTGGTCGCGGGATGAGCGCGGTCACGATTGCGGCCCGGCCGCCGCGGCATAAAACTGATCACCCAAGTGCCTGGGCGATCGGCATGGCCGCGATCGCGGGGCTCGCGAGCCTCATCGTCCTCGCTCTGATTGCTCTTGTCTTGTGGATGAGTGTGATCGACGGCGAGCCCGGCGATCCCGATCTCGCCTATACGGTGGCTCATTACGTCGAAACCTTTGGCGATCGCTTCGTCTGGCGGGTGCTCGGCAACACCTTCGCCTTCTCAGGACTGACGCTCGCCGTTGCGATGGCGATTGGTGCACCGATGGCCTGGATCATCGAGCGTACCGATTTCCCGGCAAAGACCCTGGTCTTTGCGACGATGACCATAGGCCTGCTCGTGCCCGGCTTCGTCACCGCGATCGGCTGGGAGTTCCTGTTGCATCCACGCATCGGCATGGTGAACACGGCGTTGATCGCGCTGTTTCACCTGGCCGGTCCGCCCGTCAGCATCAACAACCTTTGGGGCATGGGCTGGGTCCAAGGCCTCGGCCTCGCGCCGGTTGCCTTCGTCATGACTTCGGTGGTGTTGCGCGCGATGGACCCGGCGCTCGAAGACGCGGCGGCGGTGAGCGGCGCGCATCCGCTCGGCGCCCTGTTGCGTGTGACGACGCCGCTCGCCTGGCCCGGGCTGCTCGCTGCCGGCATCTTCATATTCATGATCGGTTTTTCGGCCTTCGACGTGCCGGCGATCATCGGCCTTGCTGGAAAGGTCTATACTTTTGCGACCTACACCTTTGATCAAATGCAGCCGGCGCAAGGCGACCCGCAATATGGCGCCGTCGCCGCCTTCTCGACCGTAACGATCGCGTTGGGGTTGCTGCTGTCGTGGTGGTATGCACGAATGCAAAAGCGCGCGCCGCAATACGCCGTGGTCACCGGCAAAGGCTACCGGCCGCGCCTCCTGGCGCTGAGCGGTGGCGGCAAGGCGATCGCCATTGCTTTCATCGCGATCTACCTCTTCCTGTCGCAGCTTTTGCCGGTGCTGGTGATCCTTTGGACCTCGACGGTTCAATTCCCGCAGCCGCCGACATTCGATGCCGTCGCTTCGATGTCATTCGCAAATTATGCCCATCTGCCGATGCCGATGGTCTGGCGTGGCTTGAAGAACACGGCGCTGTTGATGGTGCTGGCGCCGGTGATCACCCTCGCGATTGCGCTCTCGATCAGCTGGATCGTGCTGCGCTCGCGCATGCCCGGTCGGACGCTGTTCGATTTTATCGCCTTCCTGCCGCTCTCGGTGCCGAGCATCGTCTTTTCGATGGCGGCGGTGGTGCTGGCGCTGTTTGTGCTCAATCGCGTGTTGCCGATCTACGGCACGGTGTGGCTGCTGCTGCTCGTCTACGTGGTCTCGCGCATCTCCTATGCGACGCGCATCACCAACAGCGCGCTGATTCAGATCCATCGCGAGCTCGAGGATGCGGCGCAGATGGCGGGGGCAGGATTGGGTGGTGTCGTCCGCAGCGTGCTTGCACCGCTACTGCGGCCAAGCCTCGGCTATGCCTTTATCTGGATCGCGTTGCTGACCTATCGCGAGCTGACCGTGCCGGTGCTGCTGTCGACCAACGACAATCTGCCGCTGTCGGTCGAAATCTGGAATCTCTGGACGGCGTCCCAATTCGCGCCTGCCTCGGCGATCGTCGTCATCATGCTCGTTGCGATGATGCCGCTGATCTATCTCGGCTTTTGGGTGTCGCGCGGTCGCGCACTGGTGGATCGCTAAGGCGCGAGAATTTCCGCCGTGTTAGAATGGCCGGCAAATACCAAGGGAGCACGCGATGCGGGCACTTCGTAACCAGTGGTATTGCGCAGCGTTGTCGCATGAGATCACGCAGGCGCCGCTCGGACGCATTTTCTTGGGCGAACCGGTGGTGATGTATCGCAAGAGCGACGGCGGTGCCGTGGCGCTTGAAGATCGCTGCTGCCATCGCCGCGCGCCGCTATCGAGGGGGCAGGTCGAGGGCGACAATTTGCGCTGCGGCTATCACGGCCTGCTCTACGAGCCCGGCGGCAAGGTGATCTGGGCGCCGGGCCAGGACAAGCTGCCGCCGGGGGCTCAGGTGAAATCCTATCCGTTCGTCGAGAAGCACGGCTGGGCGTGGATCTGGATGGGCGATCCGGCCCTCGCCGATCCCAAAACTGCACCCGCTTTTCATTGGTACGACGCGCCGGGCTGGGCCGGCTGCGGCGCCTGTCTCGATGTGAAGGCGAATTATCTGCTGCTCGTCGACAATCTCCTCGATCTGTCGCATCTCGCTTTCCTGCACATCAAGACCATCGGCGCGGCCGACGATACCGACCCGCATCTCACTTGGGAGCGTCAGGACAATCTGCTGCGCGGCGTGCGCATCGCGCGCAATCTCTCGCCCTCGCAGCGTCAGATCGCGCAGGGCGATACCTTGCGCACGGATTCGACCAAGATCATGACTTTCACACCGCCGGCCAATGTCGTGATCGAGATCGGCGCGGTCGAAGCCGGCAAGACCGAGGCCGACCCGACGAATCGCGTCAATCGCAAGCTCGTCGTGCTCGATTCGATGACGCCCGAGACCGACACGAGTTGTCATTACTTCTGGGGGAATTGCCGCAACTACGCCATCGACGATGCCGCGGTAACCGAGATGGTGCTGAAATCGACCAGCGTCGCGTTCGATGAGGACAAATTCATGCTCGAAGCCGAGCAGCGCATCATCGATCTCAATCCCGCGGCGCCGCAGATCGATCTGATCGGCGATGCCGGCGGCTTGCAGGCGCGCCGCATCGTCGAGCGGCTGTTGGCTGAGGAGCAGGTCGCGGCGCGCGCCGCCGAATAACCTTATCGGCGGGGGGCGCTAAGTGCGCGGTCGCAAGGCGTGATAGAGCAGGATGGCGCCGAAGGTTGCCGTCGCGATCCCGCTCAGGGTGAAGGTACCGAGTGGTAGCGAGAAATCGCCCGCGCCAAGGGTCAGCGCCACGCCGGCGGTCAGCAGATTGCGGGGATCAGCGAAGTCGACGCGGTTTTCCACCCAGATCCGCCCGGCGGTCGCGGCGATGAGGCCGAACACGATGATCGATAAGCCGCCGATGACCGGCTCGGGAATCGTCAGCACCAGCACGCCGATCTTGGGCGAGAGGCCGATGACGATGGCGATGAGCGCCGCCACCGGGAAGATCAGGGTCGAGTAGATCCGCGTCACCGCCATGACGCCCATGTTCTCGGCATAAGTCGTGACACCCGGGCCGCCGCATGACGCCGACAGCATGGTGGCGAGCCCATCGCTGAGAAAGGCTCGTCCGAGATAGGCATCGAGCGGCCGGCCGGTCATGGCGCCGATCGCTTTGACGTGGCCGAGATTCTCGGCGACGAGAATGACCGCGACGGGGGCGATCAGCGCGATCGCCCGTCCATCGAATTCGGGCGCGGCGAAGTGGGGCCAAGCGAACCACGGGGCCGCGGCGAGTGGTGCAAAGTCGATCGGCTGGCCAAGGCCGAACCCGTTGGCGAGGACGAGGTAGAGCCCATAGGCGATAACGCCGCCCAGCAGGATCGGCAGGCGCCGTGCTGCGCGCGAGCCGTGGCAAGCGATGGCGGCCACGGCGACCACGGTGAAGACGCCAATCCAGGCGGCGAGCGGGCTTGCCGAGAGGTGCTTGACGCCGACCGGCGCGAGGTTGAGGCCGATGACGGCGACGATCGATCCGGTAAGGACCGGCGGCATCAGCCGCTCGATCCAGCGGTAGCCGGCGAACTGCACGACGATGCCGATGACGGCATAGAGCGCGCCTGCCGCCAGGATGCCGCCGAGAGCGAGGCCAATCCGGGGATTGGCGCCCGAGCCGGCATAGGCGGTGGCGGCGATGATGACGCCGATGAAGGAGAAGCTGGAGCCGAGATAGCTCGGCACGCGGCCGCCCGTGATGACGAAGAAGATCAATGTCGCGATCCCCGAGAAGAAGATCGCGACATTGGGGTCGAAGCCCGTCAGGAGCGGCGCCAGGACCGTCGAGCCGAACATTGCGATGATGTGCTGGATGCCAGAGATCAGCGTCGGTCCCGCCGGCAAGCGTTCCTCCGGCAGCACCAGCCCCTCGCGCTTCAGCTTCCACCGCGGAAAGAAGCCCTCATCCGTCGATACTGTATTCTCGATCATCGATCCCCCTTCGATGCCGCCGACCGCGATCGCCGCCGCGGCGCGGCTTACTGATCGAAATTCATCGTTACGTGCTGGGTCGCACCGCTGCTGCTGGCGCTCATTTTCGTCGCCAGGCGCCGGATCATCGTCACCGCGAGCCGCGTGAGTTGCTTTTCATCTTCCATCAACTCTTGCGGTGACGGCGCGGGCCCGTGCGTAACGAAGGCCTCGCCTTCATACGTCAGGTTCAAATCGAGCTGGTATTCGTCGAAAGTCAGCCCGAAGCGGGCGCTATGTCCCGGCGTCATGACGAGATCGAGCGCTTCGGCGCTTTCGATCATCGCATAGATCACGCGCTCCATCACGTCGCGCCGCGCGCCCCATTTGCCGCCCTGCTCATGACCGAAACTCTCGAGCTTGGTCAGCGCATCGGTTCCGGGCGTGTAGGCGATCTCGGCGCTTTTCTTGATGCCGATACGGAAGATCAGATTGAGCACGAGCGCCGTCAGCAGGCCGAGGACCATCGGCGAGCTGACCGCCGGCAGGAGATAACTCGGCGCGGCGGCGTAGAAGCCCGGGAAGAGATAGCGGCTGAATCCCATCAGCAAGGCGACGCCGATGACGATGGTGCGGCGGCCATCCATCAAGCGGCTGGTGATCACCTGCATGCCGCTCAGCATGATGAAGCAGGCGGTGAAGATCAGGATCGCCCCCATGAGCGGCCGCGGCATCAGCGCGACGAGATCGCTGAGCGGCGGGATGAACGAGATGAGGATGAACAGCGCGCCAGTCGCGTAGCCGACGACGCGCGAGGTCACGCCGGTCGCGATCGAAAGCCCGACCGAGCCGGAGAAACTGTTGACGCCGACCGTGCCGAGGAGGCCGGCGACGATGGTGCCAAGCCCGTCGGCGGCGATGCCGTTGCGCATAGACACCATGTCCGGCCGCTGCCAATTCGCGT
>DATMZZ010000285.1:0-24363 GCA_035573175.1 Allostellaceae bacterium | reverse complement strand
CCTCCCGATCGCGCCGAGCGCGTTATCATCGGAGGACTATGCCGAAGGACGCTGACGGGGTAAACCGCTCGCCCGCTCCGCTAGGTGCTTGGGGCGAGAAACGGATAGTTCTCGATCAGCCAGCCGCGCCGCTCCGCTGAGCGCGAACGCCAAATGAATTGATCGACCCAGAAATGCGCCAGCGTGATGCCGGCGATCAGACCGGCACCGGCTTTCGCGATGCCGCCGGTGCCCAGCATCGTCTGAATGACCCCGCTGAATCCTGCGAAAGGCAGTTCGGGAAAATGCCACAGCAATGCACCCGTCAGTGCGGCCGCCACCAGCGCGAGGCAAGGCATCAGCGCATACCAGCCGATCAACGTGCCCGGGAAGGCGCCGCTATCGGAACGGCGCGCGACACGCAATTTCGAGCGCCGATAGGCGTGGAATCCTAATAGGACGAGATATTGCAACCCATGCGCGGTCGTGAAGGAAGCGATGCTCAGCAGCGGATGGCCCAGAGCCAGATAGATCGGCACGTACCAGGCGACGCAAAGCCAGAAGATCGTCGCACTGTAGGCATCGTATGAACGCCGATGCGTGAAGAAATGTCCAGCGGCGAAAACGAACACGGCCGCATAGCCGATCAGCCCCGCGATATAGAGCGGCCCGATCAGCGGCGCGATTGCGCTGAGATCGAAAGTGAAATACTCCGGGTTGAGGAGCAGCCCTGGCGCATAGAGCTTCAGCGCACCAAGCATGCCGCAGATCGCGACGCTATTGAGGATGAATTTCTCATGGCGATGCAGCGGCCGTCGCACCGAAGTCAGCGTCACGAACGATAGGACGCCGATATTCTGGCGCGCGAAATGGAAAAGGGCGTAATGCACATAAACGACCATGAACCACATAAGATGCGCCGCCGGCAGCATCGTGATCGCCCACATATTCACGGCGACGATGCCGGCCGGCACCAGATAGAGCAGCATCCAACGATGGCGAATGCCATTGAAATTGCGCGGCCGGAGATAGAGATAGCCGGTCGCGAAGACATGGCTGTCGCTCATAAATCCCCAAAGCGCGACGAGCAGCACGCAGGGGCGCCAGAACGAATATTGGGAGAACACCGCATGCATCGAATAGAGGATGACCGGTGTCACCATCGCCGCAAGGATTCCCGCCTTGAAGGCGAAAACGCCGGCTCCTCGATTCTCCCTGCCGCTGGCAAAAATGCTTGCCTCGCCGCAATCTGTCGCAGACACGTCGCCCAACCTCCGCATCCGCGCCAGACGCAGCTAGGGCCCGGCGCGGCATCCATAACGCGCGGCCACAAAACTTGTTTCGATCAATTCTCCGCTAATTTGCCGATTGCTAGCGCGGCGGGTTTCCTGCCGCTACCCATACACGCAACGGTCTCATTCTTGCTATGAACACGGCATCGACCCCTGACGGCTTGGCGAGGTCCCGATGACCAGCAATGCAAAAACCGGATTTGCCATCGAGGAGGCGACGATCGAGGCGATCCACGCCGCCTATCGTGCCGGTCGAGCGACCGCCCGCGGCGTGACGCAGGCGCATCTCGACCGCATCGCCGCTTACGATCGCAAAGGCCCCGCACTCGGCACGATCATCGTGACCAACCCGCAGGCGCTGGCCGATGCCGATACACTCGACGCGCATTGGCAGCAGACCGGCACGCTCCGCGGACCGCTGCACGGCATCCCGGTGCTGGTGAAGGATAATTACGACGCTGCCGGCCTGCAGACGACGGGCGGCTCCGGCGCGCTGCTCGGCTGGGTGCCGCAAAAGGATTCGGCTGCGGTGCGCAAGCTGCGCGAAGCGGGCGCGATCATCCTCGCGAAGACGACGATGTCGGAATGGGCACGCGGCGGGCTCGACAATATCAACTCGGTCCTGCCCGGCTTCGCACGCAATCCCTATAACACCGCGCATGCGACCGGCGGCTCCTCGGGCGGCACCGGTGGCGGATTGGCCGCGAGTTTTGGTGTCGTCGGTCTCGGCTCCGACACTTGGGGCTCGATCCGCAATCCTTCCTCGAACAACGCGCTCGCGGGTCTGCGCCCGAGCTGGGCGCTGGTCTCGCGCGCCGGCATGGTAGGCCTCTACGACGCGCGCGACACGGCCGGACCAATGGCGCGCAACGTCAACGATCTCGCGGCGCTGCTGGATGTCATCGCCGGCGTCGATGCCGACGATCCCGCCACCGCGCATGCCGCCGGCAAGATTCCGCCGAGCTACGAGACTTTCCTCAAACCGGACGGCGCACGCGGCAAGCGGCTCGGCGTGCTGCGCCAGGCCTTTCCGCCCGACGGCTCCGATCCGCAAGTGGTCGGGTTGGTGGAACGCGCCATTGCCGATCTGCGCAAAGCGGGCGCCGAGATCGTTGATCCGCTCATCGTGCCGGAGTTCGATCAATTCCCGGCGCGGCCGCATCCGCAAAGCGAAGTGCGCGCCGCGCTCGAGCGCTACCTCGCGACAACCGGCCCATCATTCCCGAAGACCATCGCCGCGGTCGTCGCCACCGGGAAATTCCATCCGCTGCATGAGGTCGGCCTCAAAGCCGCAGCGGTCGCGCCCGCCCCTGCGAGCGATCCGATCGTCCGCGATCTCGAGGCTCTCGAGATCCGCATGCGCGAGGCCTACCTCGCGGCGATGGAGCGCGCCCAGATCGATGCGCTGATCCTGCCCGTCGCGTCGTTCCCGCCGAAGATCAACGGCGATCGCAATCTGACACCGACCGGGGCCACCACCTGGATCGCGTCGGGCCTCCACTGGCCCGCGGCGGTGGTGCCGATGGGCTATACCTATGAGGATTTGCCGTCGGGCTTGCAGATCATCGGCCGGCCGTGGAGCGAGCCGGTGCTGATCGAGATCGCCTACGCCTACGAGCAGGCGACGTATCATCGCAAGCCGCCCTCCACAACGCCGCCACTTCGGTAAGCGCTAACGCGTCTCGGTTGCGAGTGCGGTTTGACGGTCGCGCCAAATGATCACGATAGCGGCGAGCGTCGTCAGTGTGATCGCCGTGCTGAGCGGCAGGCCGAGATCGAGACCACGACGGCTCGGCAGGAAATCGCCCATCGCTGTGCCGGCGGTACGCGCCGCAACGATCGCCGCCCAATACCAGAACAGCCTCATCTTGCCGATGCGTGCCGCGCCGAGCAGCACGATCAGGAACACGGCGAAGAGCACAAGCGAGCCGTAACCGACGCCGAGTCCGAGCTCATCGGCGGTGAAATCGCCGCCTGCCGTGCCGAACGTCCCGGCGGCGAGCATCGCGATCCAATAAGCGCTGTCGGTCGCGGGCAGCTTGCGTCCGTCCGTGCTCGCCGGCGCGGCGCTGCCGTCGCGCCAATAGACGAAGAGCAGGATCGCGATGATCAGCACGGCGAGCGCTGCGAGCGTCAGCGGATAACCGAGGTGCAGATCATGCGTCATCAAATCGGCGAGGTTGGTCGCGCCGGTCCTCAGCACGATGATCGCCAACCAGTAATAGACTTCGGTGGCGCGGCGCGCACGCGTCTCGGCCCAGATGATGGCGAGGAACACGAGCGCCAGCGGCAAGAGACCGCCGGTGTGGCCAAGATGGAGATAGCGCGCGGCGAAATCGCCGGTATTGGCACCGGCCATGCTCGCAACCACGATCGCGCACCAATAGCGCACATTGATCGCCGGGAGATTCTTGACCTGCATCAGCGCGCCGGCGCCGGGTTGACGCGCAGCCAGTCGATCACATCGCCGGCGCAGCGATCCGGCGGGAATACCGGATAGAACACCTGCACGATCTGTCCGGCGCGAAGGATCATCGTCAGCCGCTTGAGCAAGCGCATGCCGGCGGTCTCGAATGTCGGCAAGCGCAACGCTTCGGCGAGCCGCAGCTTCTCGTCCGAGAGCAGCGCGAAAGGCAGATGCAGCCGCTCGGCGGCCTCGCGCTGATACGCGGTCGACTGGGTCGAGAGGCCGAACACTTCTTGCGCGCCGAGCGCTTTGAGCTCGGCGAAGTGATCGCGGAAAGCACAGGATTGCGGCGTGCAGCCGCGCGCGCCCGGGATCATGTCCCAGCCCTCGGGCAGTGCGACATCGGGCCGGCCTGTCATGGGATAGGCGTAGACGACCGCCGTGCCGGTGATTTTCGAGAGATCGACCTGACGACCATCCGTCGCCGTTAAGACGATCGACGGAAGGACTTGGCCCGCAAGATGTTTCGCGGCGCCATCATCGAGCGGCGCCGGAATCTTCGACCAGTCGACGGCGAGAAGATCGACCATGCGTACGGCGGCGCTTACTGCGCCGCCGCGATGGCCTGCTTCTTCGGCGCGGCGAGACGCTTCTTCTTCAGCTCCTCGGCGATAAGGAAGGCCAATTCCAACGCCTGGTTGGAGTTGAGCCGCGGATCGCAATGGGTGTGATAACGATCGGCCAGTCCGCTTTCGGTGATCGCCTGCGCGCCGCCGATGCATTCGGTGACGTTCTGGCCGGTCATCTCGAAATGCACGCCGCCGGCATAGGTGCCTTCGGCTTCGTGTACGGCGAAGAAGCCCTTCACCTCGCGCAAGATCGAATCCACCGCGCGCGTCTTGTAGCCCGTGCCCGAGGTGATGGTGTTGCCATGCATCGGGTCCGAGCACCACAGCACTTTGCGGCCCTCGCGCGCAACGGCACGGATCAGCGGCGGCAGCTTGCTCTCGACCTTGTCGGCGCCCATGCGGGTAATCAGCACCAGCCGCCCCGGCTCATTCTCCGGATTGAGAAGGTCGATCAGCCGCAGCAGATCGTCGACCGGCATGGTCGGGCCGCATTTGAGGCCGAGCGGATTCTTCACGCCGCGCAGGAATTCGACATGCGCGCCATCGGGCTGGCGCGTGCGATCGCCGATCCACAGCATATGCGCGGAGACGTCGTACCAATCGCCGGTGGTTGAATCGACGCGGGTCAGCGCCTGCTCGTATTCGAGCAGGAGCGCTTCGTGCGAGGTGAAGAGCTCGGTCTCGCGGATCTGCGGCGTCGTCTCCGAGGTCAGGCCGCAAGCCGCCATGAAGTCGAGCGTCTCGGTCAGACGGTCGGCCAATTCCTCATAGCGCTCTCCCGCCGGGCTGTCCGCGATGAAGCCTTTGGTCCAGTTATGGACGCGGTGCAGATCGGCATAGCCGCCCTGGGCGAAGGCGCGCAGCAGATTGAGCGTCGCCGCCGATTGGCTGAAGGCCTGGATCATGCGCTGCGGGTCGGCCTTACGCGCTTCCGGCGTGAAATCCATCCCGTTGATGATGTCGCCGCGATAGGAGGGCAGCGTCACGCCGTTCTGCGTCTCGCTATCGGCGGTGCGCGGCTTGGCGAATTGCCCGGCCATGCGCGCAACCTTCACCACCGGGCAGGCCGCCCCAAACGTCAGCACCACCGCCATCTGCAGGAACACCTGGAAGGTGTCGCGGATGTTGTTGGGATGGAATTCTTCGAAGCTCTCGGCGCAGTCGCCGCCCTGGAGCAGGAAAGCCTTGCCTTCCACCACCTTGGCGAGGCTGGCTTTGAGACTGCGCGCCTCGCCGGCAAAAACCAGCGGCGGGAAGTTGCGTAGCGTCCCTGTCACGGCGTTGAGGGCAGCGGCGTCGGGATACTCCGGCACTTGGCGGATGGGCATGCTCCGCCAGCTATCGGGCGACCATTTCTTTTGCATCTTCATGACCTTACCGGGTCTTGGGGCCGGTTTGGCGGGACCGGGTCTCGGCGCGCCGTCCCCTTTCCGGTTACGCCAGAAATAGCGAGTTTCCGGGCGAATGGAAAGACCCCAGTAGCCCAGCTTCGGGCTACGCAAAAGCCCGTACGAGCAAGCCCTTACGCAGTGAACCTAACTATTTTTCCGTTTCCAGGGAGCGCATCGTCACGGGTGTCAAGCAACGGCAAGCACATGCGAGCGGACCACCCCGAGGAGCGCTTCATGACCCTGACCACCCGGATCAAACGCCTTTTCCCCTCCCGCGAAGATGCCTTCGCCTACCTCACCCTCCGCGGCTTCCTCTTCATGCCGGCGGGCTGGGAGAACGGACGCTGGGCCGCCGACCTCGATTTCGATGGCCACCAATTCATCGTCACCGCCTGGCTTCGCGCCCCGAAACAAGCCGCCTGAGGAGACCCCGCCCATGCTCACCACCTCCTTCAAGTCCTTCGACGCCGACCGTATCGACCAGATCGTCGAAACCCTTTCCGCGATGCTGCAGCGCCGCTCGATCGCGCGAGAGCTCGAGACCTTGAGGCAATTCGCCATCGTTCCCGAACAGGTCGACGAGCTTGTCCTCGCCGCCATCACCACCAGCCTCAATCTCGAGGACGAGACTCTGGTGAGCGATATCCCGCAACTGCGCATCGACGAACAGCCGATGCATCCAAAAGCGGCCTGGGCCGCGTAATACCGATAAAGCTCATTAAGGGGGAAACATCATGCAATCAGAAGCGACCGCCCGGATCATGAAAGCCCTTGAGATGATCATGAGCACCAACACCTCGGTCAGCCGCAGCCTCCAAACCATCAAGCGCTACTCCCTCACGCCAGAGCGCATCGACGACGCCATCCTCGCGGCGATCAATGCTAGCCTCTGCCTCGCCTCCGATGGCAATGACCGGGTCGCCGAAGGCTTCAACGACGATATCTCCCGCAACGGCCGCAAATTCGGCAGGCCGATTTCCTCGCTCGCTCACGCCTGAACCGGAGCGTCAGATGCACGACCTGCGCCGCGACTTGCACCGTGATTGGCGGAAATGGAGCCGGACGGAGCGGTTCAGCGCCGTCATCATCCTTGCCGCTATGATTACCGTAATCGTCCCAGCAGCGGTCGAATTCACCCATCAGAGCGCCACCGACCATCATCAGGTATTGACCCTGGCGCGCTGAGCGCGCCTGGCCCACTCTCTTTCGCAACGCCTCTTCCCGAACGATTGATTTTCGCGGCTGCGCCTTTCAAGCTCGGCCGCAAATCATGTGGGGGAAGTGCAGATGAACGAGATCGTCGGGCAATTCAACGACAACGCGGCTGATGGACAGCTGATCGGCCGCTGGACCAGACGCAGCCAGAGGCGAGACGCGCCGACGAGCCGCCTACGCGCTGCGCTAGCCTTCGCAATCGCCGCTGCGCTTAGCCTCGCCAGCACGCCGAGCCGAGCCGCGGACACGATCACCTTCGGCCATGTGGGCGCGCCGTCGGCGATCGTCTGGCCGATTTATATCGGCCTCGACCAAGGCTTCTTCGATCAGAGCGGCATCAAGCTCGACGTCGTCTTCACCCGCTCGAGCGCGCAGGTGCTGCAGCAGCTCGCCGCCGGCGCGCTCGATATGGGCGATACCGGCGCCTTCGATCCGGTGCGCGGCGTCAATGAAGGCGCGGCGGTCGCGATCCTGACCATCGAGGCCGGCCCCGGCCCCTTCTCACTCCTGGCAAAGCCCGAGATCAAGTCGATCAAGGGGCTCAAAGGCAAGACGATCTCGGTCGGCGCCGTTACCGATATCGCGCGCGTCTATCTCGACCGCATGCTCGAAGCGAACGGGATGAAAGACAGCGATGTCGATGCGCTGCCGACGAACTCGACTGCGGCGCGTCTCGCCGCGCTGGAATCGAAAGCCGTCGACGCGGCGATGCTCTCGGCGCCAGCGAGCTTCAAGGCCGCCTCCGACGGCTTCGTGACGCTCGGCCTCGCCGCCGATTACGTGAAGGATTTTCCCTTCGGCACGATCAATGTAGGCCGCGGCTGGGCCGCCAGCCATGGCGAGCTGATCAAGCGCTTCATGGCAGCCTATCTCAAGAGCGTCGCCTGGTTCTACGATAAAAAGAACCGCGACAAGGCGGTCGCGATCATGGCGAGCGCGAGCAAGAGCAGCCCCGAGGACAATGCCAAGAGCTACGATTATTATCGCAAGATCGGTTTCTTCGCGCACGACGCCAAGGTCTCGACCGCGGCGCTGAAGAGCCTGGTCGCCGTGCTGCAGAAGATGGGCGAGATTAAAGACGATCTGCCGCCGGAAAAACTGGTGATGCCGGGCGTGACGGAGGTCGGTCCCTAACTGTTGAGTTGTCATTGCGAGCGAAGTGAAGCAATCCAGCATTTCATGTGAGATTTCTGGATTGCTTCGTCGGCCAAACGGCCTTCTCGCAATGACGCATGAAGGAGATAATTGCGATGGCGATCGAGACGGAAGCGAAATACAGCGTCGGCGGCGTCTTGTTCGATCAGCCGTTCAAGATCCGGCGCCTTGGCCATTTCGGCATCAACGCCTATCGCATGAGTGAGGCGCTGCGCTTCTACAATGACCTGCTCGGCTTCCGCATCACCGACGTCCGCCCGATGGGCGGCAAGGCGCCCGATGCGTTCAAGAATTTCGGCGATCTCAACGGGTATTTCTTCCGCTACGGCGGCGATCACCACGCTTTCGTTCTTTATAACCATCGCCTGCGCAAGGCGACGGACCGCACCGGCTTCCACAAAGACGATGTGACGATCAACCAGATCACCTGGCAGGTCGGCAGCCTCGCCGAAGTCGTCGAAGGCGATGCGTGGTTCCGGCGCAACGGACAAAAGGTCGTGCGCTCGGGCCGCGACATGCCGGGTTCGAACTGGCACTCCTATCTGATGGATCCCGATCTCCATAAGAACGAGATCTATTACGGCATGGAGCAGGTCGGCTGGGACGGCCGCTCCAAGCCCTGGGACATGCATGACCGCGAATTCGATCACGCCGCGGAGCTGCCGCAGATCTCGGAATATGAAGAGGTCAACCAGGCGACGGCGCGCGGCAGCGATCTCGTCTCCGGCTTCCGCGACAAAGAGAACCTGCCGCTGAAATACGACGTGCAGGGCATTCTCCTCGCGCGGCCGTTCAAGATCGTGAAGCACGGCCCGGTCAATCTCTTCGTCGAGAATGTCGAGCGCGCGGCGGATTGGTATCAGCGCACGCTCGGCTTCATCGTGACCGAAGAAACGCATTGCGAAGGCGAGCGCTGCGTCTTCCTGCGCAATAACACCGAGCACCATTCGCTCGCCCTCTTCCCGGTGGCGCTACGCCAGAAGCTCGGCCTCCGCGCCGACACGACGATGGCGGCTTTCGGCGTGCAGCTCGGCTCCTATCAGCAACTCGTCAATGCGATCGACTTCCTCAAAGCCTATGGTGTCGAATTCCGCGAGCTGCCGCCGGAGATGACAGCCGGCATGGATCACACGATCTGCGCGCTCGATCCCGATGGCCATGCGATCCAGCTTTACTGGTCGATGGAGCAGATCGGCTGGGACGGCAAACCGCGCCCCGCCGCGTCGCGCCGCAAGATCATCCCCGGCAAATGGCCGAAGGCGCTTGAGGCAAACGCCGACAGCTACGCCGGCGAGCCGTTCTTGGGGCCGCTGGGATAAGCCGTAAACAATTTTATCTCAACGTCACGGCCAGACCTGTCCCGGCCATCGCGCTGAAACCTTGGGATTCGCTACATCGCCGCGCGATAGCCTAAGCGCTCGGAAATCGCCGCCGCGACTCTCTTGAGCAAGCGAGCCGCAGGCGAATCCGCGCGCGGCTTGAGATGCTCGGGGCCGCCGAGCAGCGCGACGCTCGCGACAACACGCGCGCGATGATCGAAGATCGGTGCCGCCAGCGCCGTCACGCCCGGAACGAGATCGCCGTCGACCACGCCGATACCGAGACGCCGCGTGCGCGCGAGCCTCTCCTCGATCGCGCCCTCGCGCCGAGCCCGGCCGAGCGTCCGGCGCTCCTTCGCGATCAGGCCTCGCACTTCTTCCTCGGCACGGTAAGCCGAAAAGACGAGACCAACGGCACTGCGCAGCAGCGGCAGGGTCGAGCCGACGCGCACATTCATGAAGACCGGCCGGCTGCTTTCCTCGATGCGGATGATGACGGGGCCCGTGCCGCTCCAGGTGGCCAGAACAGCGGTCTCGCCACTTTCGTCGCGTAGATCGCCGAGATAGGCCGACGCGATCCTGACCGCGTCCAGCGAATAGAGCCCGGCCAAGCCAAGCGCGACAGACGCCGAGCCGATGCTGTAACGGCCATCGACGCTGTCCTGTGCCACCAATTGCGTGCGTGTGAGGCTTACCAGATAGCGGTGCACCTTCGCCGCCGGCATACCGCATCGCCGGGCCAAATCTTTCAGCGGCAAAGGCTGAGGCGCACCGGCCATGGCCGCCAAGATGCGGCTCGCGATTTCAACCGATTGAATTCCCAGACGCTGTCTTGCGGCAGGCATGTGCTTTCTCGTCTGTTCCAGGGCCGGCCTGGCCGGTCGTTGACGTCATACAATAGAGAACATATCTTACAATATAAAATCAGCCTTGGGAGGCCGCGATGGATGACCACAGCCCGCATCTGATCTGCCCGGCGACGCAGCCAGTGTTGCGTGATGAATGGTATGTCGTCGCCTTCTCGCACGAGGTCGACGATAAGAAGCCCCTGTCGCGCTATTGCTGCGGCGATCGCGTCGTTCTGTTCCGTACGCCGGAAGGCGCGCCGGCCGCGCTTTACGATCGCTGCCCGCATCGCGGTTCGCCGCTGTCGCTCGGAAAGATCGCCGAGGACACGCTGCAATGCCCCTATCACGGCTTCCGTTACGGGATTACCGGCCACTGCGTGCGCGTGCCGAGTCAGGCCACGATCATCCCTGAGCTTGCGGTGCGCAGCTATCCCGTCGTCGAGAAAGGCGGCTTCATCTGGCTATGGCCCGGAGCTGCCGAACTCGCCGATCCGGCAAAGCTGCCCGATTGCCATGCTTTCGGCCTCGATCGTCCGGACTGGACGGCGAAGCCCTATCTGATGCTCGAAATCAAATCGAATTACTCGCTGCTCTTCGAGAATCTGCTCGATACGTCGCATATCTCCTTCTTGCATGGAACGGCGCTCGATGGCGGGCGGATGGCGAGCTCCACTTTCCATCTCGAAAGCGATGGCAAGACCGTCCGCCTCATCCGCGAGCTCAAAGGCGACACGCCGACGCCGAGCAACACCAAGCAATACGGCTTGCAGGGCGTCACGACATTCGACCGTAGGCTGGAATCGATCGCCTATCTCCCCAACCTGCACATCATCCGCAATACCTTCACCTTTCCGGACCGGCCGGGTCATCCGCCGCATGTGCGGATCAATGTGATGCCGATCACGCCGTCGCGCGACAACGAGCTCTATCAGTTCCTGACGATGACCGCGTCCTACCCCGAAACGCATCCGGCCGGACTCGTTGAAGCGATGCGCTCCGTGCTCGATGAAGATCGCGTCGTGCTCGAGGCGATCCAAGACATCTACGACGAGAACGGTTCCGATCTGCCGGAGTGGAGCGTCAATGCCGATGTCGCCGGGCTGCGCGCACGTCGCAAGCTCGCCGAGCTCGCGGCTCTCCCCTAACACGCCGAACCTACTTTTGGAGAACAGTCGATGCTGAAGGTCTACAGCTACTTCAATTCAATCTGCACGCAGAAAGTTTTCATCACGCTGGCGGAAAAAGGCATCGACTACACGACACAGAATGTCGATCTTTTCCGCAACGAGCAGTTCTCGCCCGCTTATCTCAAGATCAATCCGAAAGGCGTCGTACCGGCGCTCGACCACGATGGCCGCGTGGTCATCGAATCGACGCTGATCTGCGAATACCTCGACGATAGCTTTCCGGCGCCGCGGCTGGTGCCGCAGGATCCGTTCCTGCGCGCGCGGATGCGACTATGGAGCAAGGCGGTGGACGAGCAGCTTTTCGAGGCCACACGCGAACTCAGCTTCTCGGCGATGTTCCGCGAGCGCATGCGCAACATGACCGAAGAGCAGCGCCAGGGCCGTTATCAGAATGTGGGGGACCCGATCAAACGCGCGCGGCTGATCTCGACCTATGAAGAGGGCGTGGACAGCCCCTACGTCTTCCAGGGTATCGGCGCCTTCGAGATGGCCTTTCAGAAAATGGAAAAGGATTTACAGATCGGCGGCCCCTGGCTTTTGGGCACCGAGCTCTCCCTAGCCGACATCAACATGATGCCCTTCGTAGCGCGGATGGCCTATCTCGATCTACTGGACATTTGGATCGCCGAGCGGCCAGGCTGCCGCGCCTGGTGGGAACGCGTGCAGGCGCGACCGAGCTTCGTCGCGTCGGTTCCGGAGAAGGTGCCGGCCGCTGATTTCACCGCGATGAAAAACTCAGGCGGCGCCCTCCGAGCACGCGTCGCGGAGCGCCTCGCCGAATACCGGCGCCTGCCGAAAGCGGCCGCCTAGTGGCGCTGATCCTGTTTCGATAAGCTCAGCCGAAACAGGGAGGACGACCGGTATGAAGCTCACGCTCTATTACGCCCCAATCACCTGCGCGCTCGCGCCCTATATCACCCTCACCGAGGCCGGCGCCGATTTCGAGGTGAAGCCGGTCAATCTGCGCAAGGGCGAGCATAAGACGCCCGACTATCTCAAGCTCAACCCCAAGCACCAGGTGCCGACCCTGGTGATCGACGGCCAGCCTTTGACCGAGAACCCCGCGATCCAGATATGGATCGCGCGCAATTTCCCGCAGGCGAAGCTCCTGCCCGAAGACCCGATGCAGTTCGTGAAGGCAGTCTCGATCCTCTCGCTCTGCGCCTCTGGCATCCATCCCTATCTCTTTCGCATCAACTCCCCGCAGCTCGTCTGCGACCTGCCGGATGCGGAGCCGGTGGTGAAGCGCCTGGCGCAGCAGCTGCTCTTCGAGAAATTCGCTGTCGTCGATGAGATGCTCGCCGGGCGCGAATGGTTCTTCGACCATTTCACCGCCGCCGATGCACATTTCTACTGGTGCTTCCGCCGCGGCACGCTCTTCCCGCTCGACCAGTCGCAATTCAAGAATTGCGCGGCGCATTTCGAGCGCATGCAGCAGCGGCCATCGGTGCAGAAGCTCCTCGCCTTCGAGCGCGAGGTGCAGGAAGCCTTCGCGCGCGCCGCGTGAACAACGGCCAAGCTTTCGCCGTAACGGCCAAGCTGGGGTCGTAGAACCGATCGGCCGCTCGAGCGTTATGGGACGGGACAACTGTCACAGGAGAGCCCTATGACGTTCGACAAACAGCGCAGCTTGCGTAAGGCGGCCTTGGCGACGGCGCTGGCCGGCGCGGTGCTCGGCGCAGCGGCCTTGCCGGCAGCGGCCCGGGGCTACGTCTCGTTCGGCGTTGGCGGCCCGACCTATTACAGCTATGGGCCGAGCTACAGCTACGGGCCGAGCTATTACGCGCCGTCTTACGGCTACAGCTATTACGCTCCGCCGCCGGCCTATTACTACCCCCCGGCGCCGGTCTACGCCGCCCCTCCGGCGGTCAGCTTCGGCTTCAATTTCCGGTAATCCGGGACCACTGGTAATCGGCAAAGCCCCGCGCCCCGCGCGGGGCTTTGTTTTTGCGCGCACCCACAGGATAATCGCCGCAGCACCTTTTCGAGCCAGGGGGTGGAGATGCTATCGCGCGAAGACAATGAGCTGCTGACGCGGACCAGTCCCGGGACGCCGATGGGTAAGCTCATGCGGCGCTATTGGATTCCGGCGCTGTTCTCGGACCAGCTCGCCGACCCCGATTGTCCGCCGGTGCGCGTGAAGCTCCTCAACGAGAAGCTCGTCGCCTTCCGCGACACGCAAGGCCGCGTCGGCCTCATCGATGAGCGCTGTCCGCATCGCACCGCGTCGCTGTTCTTCGGCCGCAACGAGGAATGCGGGGTGCGCTGCGTCTATCACGGCTGGAAATTCGACGTCGAAGGCAATTGCGTCGATCTGCCGAGCGAGCCTTGGGACAAGGATTTCAAGCGTAAGATCAAGATCACCGCTTATCCCTGCATCGAGCGCGGCGGTCTCGTCTGGGCCTATATGGGTCCGCCGGAGCTGAAGCCCGAATTCCCCGATCTCCACTGGACCGCGGTGCCGGCATCGCATCGCTATGTCACGCGCCATGTGCAAGAATGCAATTGGCTGCAAGCGCTCGAAGGCGGCTTCGACACCAGTCACCTCACCTTCCTCCATCGTGGCGATGAAGGAAACGCCGACGGCGTAAAGATGAATCTGCCAGCGCGCTACGAGGTGATGCCGTTCGATTTCGGCTTCGTCTCGGGCACCGTCCGCGCGCAAGGCGAGAATAATTTCTGGACCTGCAGCGTCATGCTTATGCCGTTCCACAAGCTGATCTCGACGCAGCCTGCCGGCGCGCATGCCTGGGTCCCGATCGACGACGAGAACACGATGAATTACTGCATCGAATATCGCGAGGACCGGCCGCTGAGCGATGAGGATCTGCGGGATTCGCGCGACGCTTTCTTCATCCATCCGCAGCTCATTCCCGGCACCGACCGTCCGGTCGCCAATCGCGACAACAATTATCTGATCGATCGCGCGCTGCAGAAGAGCGGCCAATCCTATACCGGCATCAGGGGCATCGGCCGGCAGGATTGCAGCATCCAGGAATCGATGGGCCCGATCGCCGACCGCGCCATCGAGCATCTCGGCGTGAGCGACACCGCGATCATCAAGCTGCGGCGCCTCCTGCTCCAGACCGTGAATGATCACGAGCACAACGCCAACACGCGCCTCCCCGGTATGGACCCGCAAGCCTATCGGGTGCGCTCCAAACGCTTCACCGTACCGGCTTCGATGACGATGGAGGAAGCAGTCGACCGCTACATCCGCATCAAAGAGCTGGCGCCGGCCAAGTAGCATCATGCGAAGCGGCCGCACCGCGCTCCTGCTCTTCGGGCTGCTGCTGGCCGCGAGCGGCGCGCACGCGGCCGACAAGCTGCGCATCGGCAAAGCGGTGCAGGTCGGCTGGACCTTCACCATCTGCGAAGTCGCGGTCGATCAAGGCATCTTCGCGAAATACGGCATCGACCCCGAGATCATTCCTTTTGGCGGCGAGGCGAAGCTGATGCAGGGCTTCGCCGCGGGCGCCGTCGATGTCGGCGTCGGCAGCGGCCCGGGCATGGCGTTCAATGCCAAAGGCTCGCCGACCATCGCCGTCGCCGCCTATGCCTCCGATCCGCGCAATATCGCGGTCATCGTGCTGCCGGATTCACCGATCCACACCGTCGCCGATCTCAAGGGCAAATCGCTCTCGGTCTCGAGCCCGGGCTCGCTGACCGAATGGCTGGTGAAGCGGATCGGGATACAGGAAGGCTGGGGCCCGAACGGTATCAAGCCGGTCGCCGTCAGCAGCGGCGCGCCGCAAGTCGCCGCGCTCAAGACGCATCAGGTCGACGGCATGATGAGCTCGACCGAGCAAGGCTTCGCCTTCGAGGAAACCGGCCAGGGCCGCATCATCGTCACGATGAACAAATACGCGCCGGTCTTCATCGCGCATGTCATCGAGGCGCAGAAATCGCTGGTCGACAAGAATTCCGATCTCGTCAATCGCTTCCTCAAGGCCTATTTCGCGACCATCGCCTTCATCAAGACACATAAGGACATCGATGTCGCGATCGCCAGCAAGGTGCTCGGCTCGAGCCTCGCCGTCGAGAGCCGTACCTATGATGCACAAGTCTCGATGCTGCTCGATGACGGCCGCTTCGATCCGGCTGCGATCGAGGTGATCAAGGACTCCTTCATGGAGATGGGCCAGCTCACCCAGCGGCCAACCACCGACCAGCTTCTGACGACGCGTTTCTTGCCGGTGAAGCCCTAGAAAAAGCCTGAAACGCCATCGCCTGTCCCATCTGTAATTTGTGCTACCCGAGTCGCCATGCCACCTGAGAAGCAGGAGGCTTCTCATGACGACTGGTGGCGAAATCTATCTGGCGATCGTATTGGCGGCATTCTTGACCTATGCCGCAACGCTATTCTGGGCGATGGCGACCAGCAGTGTGCCCTCGACCGTCGATACACGGCGCCCCCCCGAGAATTAGTTTCACCCGACCGAGAATTAGTTTCATTTGTATCCTTTTCTCGTCCCGAAGCGCGGCTGTGGCAATACCGACTCGCGCTCCGCCTTTGCGCTAGGCTTGTGCGCGCTCTAGAATAGCGTGCACAGGACGTATCAGAGATGAAAGAACCCGGCGGCCGATGAGGATTCCCATCGGCTTCGAGATTTTGCGGCAGACGCTGACGCTCCGCTATTACCGGCTCTATGTCTTCGGCAACGTCACCTCCAATCTCGGCATGTGGACCCAGCGCGTCGCCATGGGCTGGCTCACCTGGGAGCTCACCCATTCCGCGGCATGGCTGGGCATCAACGCGATTTGCGAAGCCGGGCCGAGCATCGTCATCGGCATGTTCGCCGGCGCCGTCATTGACCGCGTCGACCAATTCAGGCTCCTTCGCCTCGCCCAGCTCTGGTCGCTGATCTATTCGGCAGCCTTCGCGATCCTCACCCTCACTGGCGTCATCAATATCTGGATGCTGACGACCCTTGTGCTGATGCGCGGTGTCGTCATTGCGTTCTACCGGCCGACGCGCTCGACCGTGATCTATGGCTTGGTCGGCCGCGAATTCCTGCCTTCGGCGCTCGCCCTCAATTCGATGATCTTCAACAGCTCGCGCTTCCTTGGCCCGGCGATCGGCGGCACCATCATCGCCTTTGCCGGCACCGGCTGGAGCTTCGTCTTCGCGTTCGTGCTCTATTGCGTGATGACGCTGGCGCTGCGCGAGATCCAGCGCGCCGGCCTGACCATGCCGCCGGCACAGGCGCATCATCGCTCGATCCTCCACGAGACGCTCGGCGGCATCCGCTACATCCTTCATCATGAAGGCATCCGGCTGCAATTGCTGCTGCTCATCGTGACCTCGCTTGCGGCCAAGCCCCTGCCCGACCTGATGCCGGGCTTCGCCGGCCAGGTCTTCGATCGCGGCTCCAGCGGCCTCGCCATGCTGCTCTCTTGCGAGGGGATCGGCGCGCTGGTCGGCGCGACCTGGCTGACTTCGCGCGCCAGCCTGATCGGCCTCACCCGCATCACCCTCGCGAATATCCTGCTGATGTCGGTGACGATCCTCCTCTTCTCGCAGACGACGAATTTCTGGATCGCCGCACCGATCAACGCCTTGATCGGCTTCGCCTTCATCGTGCAGAGCGTCAGCAACCAGACGCTGATCCAATCGGCTATCGAGCCGGGCGTGCGCGGCCGGGTGATGAGCATCTACGGCATCGTTGCCCAGAGCGTACCCTCGCTCGGCACGCTGACCATCGGTGCCGTCGCGGCGCATACCGGGTTGCGTACGCCGGTTGCCATCGGCGCCATTATCGTCGGTCTGCTCTGGGCCTGGGCCTGGCGGCTGCGCGAGCCGCTAGCAGCGGCGCTCGAGACCGAGCCGGAACCGCGCCCCATGGCCGCCGATTAGAGCGTGATCGTCCTTTTCTGAATCGGAAGAGGATTCCCTTGGGACGCGATGTGTGATTCAAGATGCTGGCTGGGGGTTGGGGGCCAGCATTGATGTCACGACCCTATTCCTTGGATCTTCGTGAGCGGGTGGTGGGAGCCGTAGCGGCGGGCGAGAGTTGCCGCTCGGTGGCGAAGCGCTTTGAAGTGAGCGTCGCCAGCGTTGTGAAGTGGTCGCAGCGCTACCGGGCGACAGGGAGCCCGGCGGCGAAGCGGATGGGCGGGTATCGGCCCTACGTGCTGGCCGGTGAGCGCGACTGGCTATTGGCGCGGATCATGGCGGCGCCCGATCTGACGTTGCGGTCCTTGCTGGCAGAGCTCGCCGATCGCGGGGTGAAGGTGAGCTACTTCGCCGTCTGGCACTTCTTCGAGCACGAGGGCATCAGCTTCAAAAAAAAGCCTGCACGCGGCCGAGCAGGATCGACCCGACGTGGCGCGCCGGCGAAGGCGCTGGCGGCAGTATCAGGGCCGGCTTGATCCAACCCGTCTCGTCTTCATCGACGAGACCTGGGTGAAGACCAATATGACGCGCCCCCATGGGCGCTGCGCGCGCGGCAAACGGCTCGTCGCCAAGGTGCCGCACGGCCACTGGCGCACGCTGACCTTCCTAGCCGCGCTCCGCTCCGACCGCATCGATGCGCCTTGTGTCATTGATGGCCCGATCAACGGCCGCAGCTTCCTCGCCTATGTCGTGCAGTTCCTCATTCCGACCTTGAAACCAGGCGACATCGTCATCATGGACAATCTCGGCAGCCACAAACGCCAGGCCATCCGCGCCGCTCTCACGGCCGTCGGCGCAAAACTCTTCTTCCTCCCGCCTTATTCGCCCGACCTCAATCCCATCGAGCAGGTCTTCGCCAAGCTCAAGACCCTCCTCCGCAAAGCCGCCGAGCGATCCATCACCGCGACATGGCGGCGTGTCGGCGCACTCCTTGAGCACTTCACGCCCCAGGAATGCGCCAATTACCTCGCCAACTCGGGATATGCTTCACCCTGAAACGATCACGCTCTAAGGCCCTGCTCCCGTCTTTATAGCGGCTTGGTCGACCCTTTCGCCGCGCGCAGCGGAGCGAATTAACCACTCCCTTACGCCCCAACCGCAGAATAGCTGCGACTCGCCTAAAAGCGTTTCGAACCGGTCATTTAAGCGGCTTCCGACCACCGTGCGAAAACTCGTCTCGATCAAAGTTCTGCTCCAAGCCGTGACTGGTCTGATGGCGCTTGCCCTGGTGGTCCTCTTCGCCACCGCGGCGGAGCGCGCCTATATGCGCCGTGCCACGGCCCAGCACATCCATGCTGTGGTCAGCGTCGCGCGCGATCTTTTCGTGGCAATGCAGACGATCCGGGTCGAGCGCGGCACCATCAACACCGGCCTCGAGACGACGGCCACGATCGATCCCGATACGCGCGGCGATCTCGCCGCGCTGCGCAAGCGCTCGAACGCCGCATTCGAATCCGCACTCGCCAAGACTAAGGACATGGGCATTCCGGAATCGGATGCCGGGCTGTCGAAGATGCTCGCTGCCCGCGGCGAGTTCGATCGCATGCGCGTCAGCGTGGATGCGGCGATGCTCCTGCCGAAAAGCGAGCGCCCGCCGACCCTGAGCGGGCTCTGGGTCGCCGGCGGCGGCATGCTTACCGCTTCGATCGACGCGTTGTCCGAGCAGCTTTCCGGCGAGATCAATCAGGCCGATCCGATCATCACCGAGATGATGAAGATCAAGCAGATCGCCTGGGTGGTACGTGACGCGGCCGGCACCGACCGCCTCAATGTCGGCGCGGTCATCGCGAATGGCAGCGGCATCTCGCCGGCGCAGCAGCAGCAATTCGCGCTACTAAGCGGCCGTATCGACGCCGGCTGGCAGGTGATCTCGGAAGATGCGCACTGGCTCAATATGCCGCGGCCTTTGAAAGACAGCGTCGCCAAAGCGCAGAAGCTTTATTTCCAGGATCTCCGCGCTCGCCGCAAAGCGCTGCTCGCTGACGTCACCGCCGGCCGGCAAGCTGCCATCAGCGGCGTCGAATGGGTCAATCTCTCCAATCCCGCCCTCGAAGCGATCATGGACGTCGCCAACACCGCCTTCGATCTGAGCGACGCGCAAGCAGCCGGGCAAGAGAGCGCAGCGACGCAAGATCTCGCCGCCGCATTGGTCTTCACCCTCTTCTTCCTCGGCTTCGGCATCTTCGCGGTGAGCTTCGTGATCCGCCGCATCGCGCTGCCGATGGCGGATATCACCGCGGCCATGCGCGCGGTCGCCGATGGCGATCTCGATCGCGAGGCTCCTTTCGTCGAGCGCCAGGACGAGATCGGCGAGCTCGCGCGTACGCTCAATATCTTCCGTGACAAAGGCCGGGAGAACCGCCGCCTCGCCGCCGAGCTCGTGCAGCAAGAGCGACTCTCGGCGCTCGGCCAGCTCACCGCCACCGTGGCACATGAGCTGCGCAATCCGCTGAGCGCGATCCGCAACACGGTCTATACCTTCAAAGAACTCGCCGCGAACAAGGGCCTCAATCTCGACCGGCCCATCGAGCGCGTCGAGCGCAGCATCTCGCGCTGCGACCGCATCATCAGCGAGCTCCTTGACTTCACCCGCGTGCGCGAGCTGCGTAAGCGCGTCACTGCTTTCGACAAGTGGCTCGACGAAGTCCTCAACGATCAGAAGCTGCCGCCAGGCATCGCCCTGGTGCGCAACCTCTCCGCGACGGGCCACGCGATCAGCTTCGACAGCGACCGCATGCGCCAGGTCGTGATCAATCTTATCGACAATGCGGCACAGGCGATGAGCGCCGGCGACAATACCGCCAACAACGGCCGCATCGTCGTGACCACCGCCGCGCGGCTCAACGCGTTTGAATTGGTGATCGCCGATAACGGCCCGGGCATCGCGGCCGAGAATCTCGCCAAAGTCTTCGAGCCGCTATTCAGCACGAAGAGCTTCGGCACCGGCCTCGGCCTGCCGATGGTGAAGCAGGTGATCGAGCAGCATGACGGCACGGTCGATATCGCCTCGACGCCCGGCAAAGGCACCAAACTCACGATCCGCCTGCCGCAAAGCGCCGCGCCGGCCGCCGAGGTTGCGGCGTAGGAGCTGTCAGCGATCAGCTTTCAGCCTTCGACATTCCCAATTCGCCTCCCCGGCGAAAGCCGGGGTACATTTCTCAAATCATGAGGTGGGTGAATGGGCCCGCCGACCCGGCCGATTGCTCTCTGCAATCGACCCCTCCGGATGCACGCGCGAAGAGCGCGTGAACGGAGTCGGCCGCGCCGCTATGCGGCTTGTCGGGGGAAGCGATGAATTTTCAGTGCGGCTAAAAACTGATGGCCGATCGCTGACAACTCACTCCGCCGCCGCGACTTCCATCCCCTGCCATTCCTTATCGGTCAGCGCTTGCAGCGCCGGCATCACCTCGCGCGCGAAGAGGCGAAGATTCTTCTCGGTCAGATCGCGGGGCAAGGTCGCGAAATGGAGATTGGCGAGGAAATTCTGGAAGCCGAGCTTCTTATGCGCGCCGACCAGCAATTCGCGCACGGTGTCGGGGCTGCCGCAGAGGAAGATGCCGGCATCGATCAGGTGATCGATCGTCATCGTGCCGCCGGCGATCGCCGGGCGCTTGATCGCGCGCATCGCCTTCAGCGAGTTGATCGAGAGATAGCCCGGCGGGAACATCATCTCGAAGGGCAGGTTGAGATATTTGCTGAACAGCCGCTCGATGTGGATCTTGGCCTCTTCGCGTGCCTTCGCATCGGTTTCGGCGACATAAATCGGCGCCGCCCAGCCGATCTGATCCGAGCTCGCGGTATAGCCGTGTAGGCGCTCGGCGGTCTGGCGATAAAGATTGAGATAGCGGATCACCGACGCGACCGGCGAGAAATTCTGTATGTAGACATAGCGCCGTTCCTTGGCGCTCGCCCAATCCACGGTCTCGCCCGAGCCGAGCGACGGGCACCAGATCGGCGGATGCGGCTGCTGATAAGGCCGCGGCCACACATTCACATATTCGAAGCGGTAATGCTTGCCCTCGAAGCTGAACGGGCCGGGCTTGGTCCAGGCCTGCACCACGAGATCATGCGCCTCGTGAAAGCGCTCATGGCTGTAAGCCGGGTTGGCACCCATCGAGTAATATTCGGCGCCAATGCCGCGCACCATGCCAGAGATCAGCCGGCCGCCGGTGATGACATCGATCATCGCATGCTCTTCGGCGAGCGTCAGCGGATTGTCGCGCAAGCCGAAGGCATTGCCGAGGATCGCGATTTTCGCCGTCTTGACGCGCCGCGCCAGCGCCGAAGCCGTGACGACCGGCGACGGCATCAAGCCATAGGCATTCTGGTGATGCTCGTTGACCGACACACCGTCGAAGCCGAGTTCGGCCGCCAATTCCAATTCGTCGAGATAACGGTTGTAGAGCGCGTGGCCTTTCTGCGGGTCGAAATAGGTGTTCGGCAGGATCACCCAATCGGTACGGTATTTCTTCTGATAGTCGAGATCGAGATCGGCATAGGGCATGAGATGGAAGAACAGGACTTTCATGGCTTCAGCCCCGCGATGAAAGGAACGATCGCTTCGGCGAAGGCGCTCGGCGCCTCGATATCGCCGAGATGCCCGATACCGGCGATGCGCGTCAGCGTGGCGCCCGGAATGAGGCGCTGCAGCTCTTCGCCATGCGCCGGCGGGATCAGGAAATCGCCCTCGCCCCAGACGATATGCGTCGGCACGTCGATGCGATGCAGCCAGCGCGCAAGCTGCGGATCGTAGAGCCGCGGCTGCCAGGTGTATTTCGCGGCGGCGGCGCGATTCTTGTCGTAGATCTCCTTCATCTCGTCGCTTGACTGCCAGAGCCCGGCCCAGCGCGTCGCCACATCCTCGCCCGCGAAAAGCAGCTTGCCGGTCTCGGCGGGCGAGCCGATGAACATATCGCCACGCTTGACGCCGTTGACACTGATGCCGGCGGCATCGATGAGTGTCAGACTCTGTATCTGCGCCGTCGAGCGGATCGCCATCGCCATCGCGATCCAGCCACCGAGCGAATGGCCGACAATATGGACACGGCCATTCGCCAGCGCGCCGAGCACATCGAGATAGAAGAAAGCGAGATCGCCGACATCATCGATCCAGTCGGGCGTATCGCTATGGCCGAAGCCCGGATGATCCGGCGCGATCACCGTGAAACGCTCAGCAAGCTTTGCGAGCACATCGGTCCAGCCCGGCAAGCCCTGCACGCCATGCAGGAAGAGCAGCGGCTCGCCCGCGCCATCACGGCGCAGAAAAAGCTTCGCTCCCCTCACCTCGACGAAAGTCTCATTCACCAAAGGCGCCTCCCTGGCGGTTGAGGGTAACGCGTCGATGGAAAGCTGTCAGCTACCAGCCGTCAGCCTTTGCCAAACGTCGTTGCGAGAGCCGCATAGGCAGCCCAAAGCAATCCAGAGCAACTTCGCTCCTGAGCTTGTCGAAGGGCTCGCGATGACGGAACTCGAGAGCTTTCGCCGGCACGCCTTCGCCTCATAACGCGCGCCGGCTTTTCCGGCTTCCGCCTATTTCGCCTTTGGCGGCTTCAGCGAATTATAGACGACGCGCGTGAAATTGGCGCTCGCCTGGTCGTTGGCGTTGAGCTTCGCGTCCCAATCGGCGAAGACATGCGCCGCCACGGCCTCCTGCTCGCTCTTCCCCGCTTTGATCAGCTTCGCGACCCGATCGCGCGCCTCGATCAGAAAAGCGCGGTAAGTGACGAGATCGGCCTTGTGCGCGAGCGGGCCATGGCCCGGCACGATCTGCGTCCTGAAGTTCGCAATTTTGAGATAGCGATCGATCCCGGCGATCATGCCCTTGATGTTGCCGCCATTGGCGAAATCGATATTGGGATAGCGGCCAAGCACGAGGATATCGCCGGTCGCCAGTACATTGATCTCGGGGAAATAAACATAGCTGTCGCCATCGGTATGTGCGTTGGCGATATGGCCGACCTTGGCGGTACGCCCATTCACTTTGAGCGTCGGACCGGTATTCCCCGAATAGGTCTTCGTCGGCACCGCGTCCGGCGGCAGGCCGTTGGTGTGATTGCCGGTGAGGCCGTTGGTGTAGCCGGCGAGAAGCCGCTTCTTCACATTCTCATGCGCAATCACCGTCACACCTTCCTTGATGAAGGCGGCATCGCCGCTGGTGTGGTCCGGATGGTAATGCGTGTTGACGATGGCCTTGATCGGCTGCTGGCTCACGGCTGTGATGGCGGCTCGTACTTTGTCATGTACCGGCGGGAATTCGGCATCGACCATCAGGATGCCGTCGCTGGCAGTGACGATCGTGATATTGCCGCCCGGGCCCAGGAGCATATAAGCGCCTTGGCCGAGATCTTTGGTGGTGATCTGCGCATTGGCGAGATCCTGCTGCTGCGCCCAGGCCCTTGGCGCGCCGACGGCAAACGCGAGTGCCGCAACAGCGACGATAGTCATTGCTAAGCGTTTCATGGCGAACACCTCCCCTTTCCGCCATGGCTATGGCCAGCCGGCCAACGACCCGCAACACACATTCCCGAGAGCGCTGGCGTCCCCCTCTAATGCGCAGCGCGGACGAATTCGGCGAGCGCCCGGCCGAGTTGGTCGTCGGGGCTGCCGATGCTGCCGATCTCGGAGATGTGGTTGTGCCCCTTCACATAGACGAAAGGCGGGCACTTGCCATCGCGCACACAGAGCCGACCGGCAAAATCATAAGCCTCGGGCGCGAGGAACGGCGGATCGTATTCGGCCGTGACGATCATCATCGGAATTTTGCTCTTCTCGAGGAACGGTCCGGGCACGCGTGAGGGAATGACGCTCGGATCTCCGTAATAGACACGGTCCTGCTCACGCACGCCCGAGGGCCGCGACGCCGACAGGCTCACCAGCACCGCGGCGGCGACACCCGGCCCCGATTTCGGATAGATGCGCTGGTCGAGCACATAGGTCGCGATGAGATTTGCCCCGGCCGAATGACCGATCAGCACGATGCGTTTTGGGTCGCCGCCGTAACGCGCGGCGTTCTTCTTGAGGAAGGCGACCACTGCCGCGACGTCTT
>DATMZZ010000284.1:0-3825 GCA_035573175.1 Allostellaceae bacterium | reverse complement strand
CGCGCCAGCGCCTGCAGCTTGTCGTTGATTTCCGCGAGCGTCATGGTGCCGTAGATGTGCGGCTCGCGGCGCCCGAACAGGTTGAGGTTGGGGCCGTGCAGGACCAGGATCTTCATTTTCTTTTCCAGTTCTTTTCCAGATTGGCGACCAGCGCCGGGCTGAAGTGACAGTATGCCTGCTCCCGTGCGTACACCCCCATGTAGCGGCGGAAGGTGTCGAGCGGTTCCTCGCCCGCTCGGAACGCCCGGCGGTTGCCGGCAGCGCTGACCACGCCCGAGCTCGTCAGCCCTTCGATGACTTTGTCCACCGCTGCTTCAACGCCGTCCGGCGGCGCGATCTCGTCGCAGATCAGCCGGCCTTCCGGCGTCTCGCAATCGAGGCGCCGGCCATAAAGGATCGCCTGGCGTGCGATGCGGTCGCCGACGAAACGCGGCATGCGCAGATTGGCGGCGCCGGGAATGATGCCTTCTTTGCGCGCCGGGAGGGTCATATAGGCACCGCTCGCGGCGACGATGTAATCCATCGCCAGCAGAAGCTGGCACCCGCCGCCGATCGCGAAACCGTCGACGGCGGCGATCCACGGCTTCTCGATCGTGTCGCCGTTAATCTCGTCGGGGCTGATGTCTTCGCGGGCTAGACCGCGGAAGATCTTGTTCACCAGCCCCATATCGCGCTGCATGTACCAGACGAAAGGAATCTTGCCGCGATAGAGATGCGTAAGGTTGATCCCGGCCGAGAAGATTGGTTTTCCGCGATATTTCGGATGCTCGACCACGCCACCGCGCAGTACCGCGACGGCGCAGTCGGGATCGAGGGTCGCGAGATCGACCGCGATCTCGGAATCGTCGATCGTTGTGCCGTCCTCGGCGTTGAGGAAGCGCGGATTGCGCAAGGTGACGATCGCCGCGCGGCCGCGCCGCTCGATCGTTGCAGTCGCCAGCTCGATCTTGCCCTTGGCGCGGAATTCATCGAGCCGCGCCAGCGCCTCGGACCGCGGCAACAGCATTGCATGGCAAAGATGCACGCCCGTTGCCGGATTGCCGAGCACATGCGCGAGGAAGATGCCGTGATCGATCTCGAGCCCGCGCTTCGCCTTCTGATCGAGCGCATTCTCGGCCGCGAGCGCTTCGGCGGACGGCACGAGGCCCAGCACTACGCGCGCTGCGTCATCGACCAGCCGCTCGACGCGGACGAAGGAGCGGAGATCGTTGGTGAGCGAGCGATAGACCGTCTCGACATGCGCCGCGAGGAAACGCTCGCGCGCGGCGCGCGCAGCGTCGATGGCCGGAGCCTGCAGCCAGTATTGGCTGAAGCTTTGCACATCGCGCCGATAGTCGCCGCTGATGGGCGGCGCGTTCCTATCCGCTTCGCTCATGGTGCTTTCTCCAATGCGGTTGCGGCTGCGGCTTCGCCCACGACACGGCGCTGGGCGCGCGGATCGAGTGCGTCTTGCAGCCCGTCGCCGAGGAAATTGCAGGCGATCACGGTGATGAAGATTAGCAGCCCGGGATAGAGCGCGAGCTGCGGCGCGAGCGCGATCGTCTCCTGTGCTGTAGTCAGCATATTGCCCCAGCTCGGGATCGGCGGCGCGACGCCGAGGCCGAGGAAGCTCAGCACGGATTCGAGCAGGATGGTCTCGCCGACCGCGAGCGTCGTCGCGACGATGATCGGCGAGGCGAGATTGGGCAGGATATGCACCCGCATCACGCGCGGGCTGGTGGCGCCGAGCGCGATCGCGGCGCGCACAAAATCGCGCGATTTAAGCGACAGCGTCGCGCCCCGAACGATGCGCGCCACGGTCGTCCAGCCGACGAGGGCGACAAGCACGATAATGCGCTCGATGCTGATTGCCGGTGAATCGACGATGGCAGAAGGGATGCCGAGCTTTTTGAGATCGAGCGCGGCGAGCACGACAAGCAACGGTAACAGCGGCAGTGCGATCATGCCGTCGGTAAACCGCATCAGCGCCGCGTCGAGCCGGCCGCCGCGATAGCCGGCGATCAGCCCCATCGCTGTGCCGAAGATGGCGGCGACGAGTGCCGCGACGATGCCGACGAGTAGCGAGACGCGGCCGCCTTCGAGTAGGCGGAAAAGCAGATCACGGCCGATCTCGTCCGTGCCGAGCGGGTGCTGGAGCGAAGGGGCGGCGAGGCGGTGGTAGAGATCGACCATATCCGGATCGAGACCGATCAGCCCGGCGAGCGGCGGGGCGCCGAACGCGGCGATGATGAGGAAGAGCAGTACGCTGCCACTGATGGCAACGCGTTTATCGCGGAGGATGTCGCGCCAATGATTCATCGATAGGCGATCCGCGGATCGATCACCGCATAGGCGATGTCGGCGGCGAGATTGCTGACCAGCACCATCACCGTCGCGATAAGGAGCCCGGCGAGGGCGAGGTTGAAATCATTGCCGAGGATCGAATCGTAGATGAGCTTGCCCATGCCGGGATAGGCGAACATCGTCTCGGTAATCAGCGCGCCGGAAAAAAGATTGCCGAAACTTAGGGCCAGTACGGTTACCACGGGAATGAGCGCGTTGCGCAGCGCATGGCCCGCGAGCACGCGGAATTCGCCGGCGCCTTTGGCACGTGCGGTGCGGATGTAATCCTGGCGCAGGGTTTCGATCATTGCGGCGCGGATATAGCGCAGATGCGATCCCATGCTGACGAGGGTCAGCGTCGTCACTGGAAGGACGAGATGGCGTAATCGATCCGGCAAGCTGCCATCGCCGATGGTCGCGACGCCGCCCGCCGGGAACCAGCCGAGGGTGGCGGCAAAGACGAGGATCAGCATCAATGCCAGCCAGAAGGACGGCACCGAAATGCCGGCGAAGCAGACGAGGTTGACCGCGCCGTCGATCGCCGAGCCGGGACGGCGCGCGGCGATGATGCCGAGCGGCAGCGCCAGCATATAGGCGCAGAAGAGGCTCGCGCCCATCAGGATGGCGGTATTGCCGAGCCGCGGCACCAGCACATTGAGCACCGGCTGTAGATAGAGCCGCGAATAGCCGAAATCGCCGGTCAGCGCCGCATGCGCCCAGGCGAAATAGCGCTCGATCAGCGGCTTATCGAGGCCGTACAGCGCCTTCAGCCGCAGCGCGTCGGCCGGCGAAAGGCGCGGATTTGACGAGATCATCAGATCGATCGGATCGCCCGGCATCAGCCCGATCAGCGAATAGACGATGAAGGACATGATCGCGATGACGACGATCATCTGGAGGAGACGCGTCGAGATAAAGCGCGCCACTAAAAATTCCTTTCGTCATGCCCGGACTTGTTCCGGGCATCCACGTCTTTGCTTGAAACTCGTGGATGACCGGGACAAGCCCGGCCACGACGATTAATTTTCATTTTGAAGCCTGTTCTTCCCCGCGGTGCCACTTCTCAATCCAGAGGGTCGAGGGCGCGTCATGGCCTGTCGGGGTCACGCCATCGAGCCATTTCGGCAGCACGAATGCATCGGCGCGGAAATAGAGCGGCAGCGCCGGCAATTCCTCGGCATAGAGCGTTTGCAGCCGGCGCCACAGCTCGAAGCGCTTGGCCGCATCGAGCTCGACCTCGATCGCATCCATCAGACTGTCGGCTTCGGGATTGCTGTAGCTGTCGAAATTCTGTCCGCTCCAGCCGTTCTCGGCGGTCGGGATCTGCTGCGAGTTGAGTTCGGCGCGCGGCACGTTCTCGGGCGCGCCGACCCAGGCGAACATCGCCATCTGGAAATTATGATGCTTGGTGGTGTCGCCGATCAGCACCCGCGCCGGCTGGTTCTTGATGCGCACGGCGATGCCGACCTGGCGCCATTGCGCCTGCAGCACCTGCTCGATCAT
>DATMZZ010000283.1:0-12103 GCA_035573175.1 Allostellaceae bacterium | reverse complement strand
CCTTATGCGACGAATATGGCGGCGGCGGCGATACCGACCCTGATCGAACACAAGCGCACAAGCTTCGGCATTCTTGCCACCGCCGCGAACAGCCAGTTCCATTATCCGGGCTATTTCTCGATCAACAACACGGGACCGGATCCCGAGCGTGCCGTCTCGGCCGGCTTCTTCGAGATCGCGATGGCGCAGAACCCGAAGCCCAAGACCGTCGCCCTCGCCGGCTCGGACGCCGAGTTCGGCCAGAACGCGCTTGCGGGCGCTCGCGCCAATGCGAAAGCGGCCGGGCTGCAGATCGTTTATGACCGCGCCTATCCGCCGCCCACCAGCGATTTCACGCCGATCGTGCGCGCGATCCAGGCGACCAATCCGGACATCGTCTATGTCGCCGCCTATCCACCCGACAGTATCGGCTTCATTCGTGCGACCAACCAGGTCGGACTCAGGCCGAAACTGTTCGGCGGCTTTTTCATCGGCGTCGGCATCGCCGCGATGAAACAGCAGCTCGGACCGCTGATGAACGGCATCGTCAATTATGGCGCGCTGCTGCCGACGCCGAATATTATGACGCCAGAGCTCGATAGCCTGATGAAGAAATATCAGGAGCGCGCCAAAACCCTCGGCATCGATCCGCTGGGGTGGACCTTCGCGCCCTTCGGCTATGCGACGGGCGAAGTGATTGCTGTGGCGGTGAACGGCGCGCAAAGCCTCGATCACGCCAAGCTTGCCGACTATCTCCACAGCCATCCAATCAAGACGATCCTCGCCACCTTCAGCTTCGGCCCCGATGGCGAATGGACCACCTCCGACACGATGTTCTACCAGATGCAGGGGATCAAAAACGGCAGCCTCGAAGAGGTCGGCAATGTCGCGCGCTATCCGATCGTCTGGCCCGACAAGCTCAAGACGGGCACGCTGATCTATCCATACGCCGATGCGCTGAAATGAGGTGCCGGCCGAGCCGGGATCATTCCCTGAGAAAGTCCGCCTTCGCCCTGCGGGCTTCGGCGTGACAGCCTTCGCTCGCTTCGCGAAATCTGGCCCATGGCTGGCTTGCTAAGCCGCAGCTCGCGAAGCGAGCGAAGGCTGGTGGTGGGGGAAGGATTCGAACCTTCGAAGACCGAAGTCGCCAGATTTACAGTCTGGTGCGTTTGACCGCTCCGCAACCCCACCGGGCTGAGCCAAGAAGCTGGCGGTCTTACAAAAAACCGCGCCGCGGCGTCAACATCGGCGCGGCATTTCGGAGTGGTATTTCGCGCCGGATTTGTCTACTCAGTCGCCCAAGAATACGTGCAAAAGCCAGGAGCGAACGCCCATGAGTCGGTTCCCTGAGATCACGCCCAACGCTTACACCGACGAGCAGAGCGAGCTCGCGCAAAGGGTCGCGGGCTCGCGCGGCGCCATGCGCGGACCGTTCGTGCCGGCACTTCACAGCCCCGGCATTCTACGCGCGATCGAGGCGACCGGCGCTTATGTGCGGTTCGAGAATTCGCTGCCCGAGGATTTGAAGGAGCTGGCGACAATCACCGTCGGCCGCTTCTGGGGCGCGCAATACGAGTGGTATGCGCATGCCAATCTCGCGCTCAAAGCCGGGGTCGATCCGGCGATCGTCGAGGCGATCCGCAAGGGCGAGGCACCGAACAAGCTGACGCCGGCGCAAGCCGCCATCTACAATTTCTGTGTCGAGCTCAACGGCACACATAATGTCAGCGATCAGGCTTTCGAAGCCGTGCGCTCGCGTTTCGGCACGCGCGGCGTGATGGATCTCATCGGGATCAACGGCCATTACAGCATGATCTCGATGATCCTCAATGTCGCCGGCGTGCCGACGCCGGACGGCTCGAAGCCGCTCCAACCGTTGAAGCACAAGCGCTAGGCGTTTCGATGGCGCAGCGGCGCCGCGCATCCCATCAGCGGCACGACCAGCGCCAGGATCAACGCAAGGATCAGCGTCAGGCGGGCGGGCGCGAGCATCGCGACGCTGCACCGGCTTCATCGGCGAAGGGCACGCAATTCGTCTATGGCCGCCACGCAGTGACCGCGGCGCTCGCCAATCCACTGCGCGTCGTGCAGCGTTTCCTTTGCCTGCGCGAGAGTATCGAAGAGGCGGCGCTGCTCCTCGCCGAGGCGCGCGCCACCGAGCGGCCCGGGCGGCCCGAGCCGATTGAGCGCCGCGCGCTCGAGATGCTGCTGCCGCCCGACGCCGTGCATCAGGGGCTCGCGCTCGAAGCCAAGCCCCTCGCCGCCCCCGAGCTCGACGATGTGCTCGCCGCGCTGCCGCAAGAGGGCGAGCCACATATCCTCTTGCTGCTCGACCAGGTCACCGATCCGCACAATGTCGGGGCGATCCTGCGCTCGGCCGCGGCTTTCGCGGCACTCGCCGTCATCGTCCCCGAGCATGGCGCACCACCCGTGACCGGCACGCTCGCCAAAGCGGCGTCGGGTGCACTCGAGACCGTGCCGCTCGTTCGCGTCACCAATCTCGCGCGCACCATCGAGCGGCTGAAGACCGAAGGCTTCTGGTGTGTCGGCCTCGATAGCGACGCGCCCGAATCGCTTACCGCGATCGATCTGCCGGCGCGGATCGCATTAGCGCTCGGGGCAGAAGGCGCCGGGTTGCGGCGCCTGGTGCGCGAGCAATGCGATTACCTCGCGCGGCTGCCCGTGCGCGGCGCGCTGCATTCGCTCAACGTCTCGAACGCTGCGGCGGTCGCGCTGTACGCCCTGACTCAGAAAGCAGGCACTCAGCGCAGCAAGTGAGGCCAGAGTCCGGTCGCGCCGACAATGATGAGATAGAGCGCGACGACGTAGTTGAGAAGCCGCGGCACGAACAAGATGAGAATGCCGCCGACCAGGGCGACGAGCGGCGTAATCAAAACGACATCGAGGGTCATGCTGCTTTTTCTCCTGCGAGGTGCGCCGCCGTTGTAGCGGCCAGCGCGCGCGTTCTATCTCGGCGCGCTTTCCGGAAAATCTTGGGCGAATTAAGGGAAACTTCGTGCCGCGCGCGAAGGCTTACGGCTTCTCACAACTATACGAAACGAAAGTATCGCCGGTCGAGGCGTTGCCCTCGCCTGCCACGGCCTTGCGGCCATATTGGGCGCAGAATTTGTCGGCGGCGGCGGTAGCAGCGGAGGGACTGCCGGAGGATTGGCTATAGCGCACCACGACGCCCTGCTCCGAACCGTTGAGCAGAACCGGCGCCGAGCTGCAGCCGGCGAGAAGAATCGCAAGACCGAGCGGAAAGAGTCGCAGCGCTTTCATAATTCGAAGTTTAATCGCCGACAGCGAGCGCGCCAAGAGTCACAACTCAGCGCTGCGCAAAGCCTTTCGTCGGCGTGCTAAAGTCGCCCGCCGTCAGAGGGAGCTAAGGCGATGGACTGGGCGTACTCGCAGGGTCTGCACGACATCGGCAATGGCTGCTACGCCTATCTCCAGCCCAACGGCACTTGGGGCTGGAGCAATGCCGGTCTGGTGACCGATAGCGGACAGACTCTGCTCGTCGACACGCTCTTTGACCTGAAGCTGACGCGCGTGATGCTGGAAAGCATGCGCGCCGCCGTTCCCGCCTCCGCGCGCATTGACCTGTTGTTCAACACGCACGGCAATCCCGACCATTATTTCGGCAACGAGCTGACGGGCGCGGCGACGATCGTCGCGACCGAGCATTGCGCCGCCGAGATCAAGGCGACCACGCCGCAGCTTCTCGCCGCGATGATGGCGAATTACCAGATGCTCGGCGAAGGCGCCGCCTTCGCGCATGAGGTGATGGGCGGATTCGATTTCACCGGCATCACGCTGACCCCGCCGAATCGCACCTTTCACGGCGCGCTGACGCTGAATGTCGGGCAGAAAGAGGTGCAGCTCATCGAGGTCGGCCCGGCGCACACCAAAGGCGACGCGATCGCCTATTTGCCAGGGGAGCGGACCGTCTTCACCGGCGACATTCTCTTCATCGGCAGCCATCCGATCATGTGGGCGGGCCCGGTCGGCAATTGGATCGCCGCTTGCGAGCGCATCCTGGCGCTCGATGTCGATATTGTTGTGCCCGGACACGGCCCGATCACCGACAAGGACGGGGTGCGCGAGACGCGCGATTATTTCCGCTGGCTGGAGAGCGAGGTCCGGCGCTGCTGGCAGGACAAGATGCCGGCCGAACAAGCGACACGCGAGCTTGTCCGCGCGCGCTACACGCAATGGCTCGACCGCGAGCGCATGGCCGCCAATGTCCGCGCGCTCTACCGCGAATTCGAGAAACAGACCGGCGAGCCCAACGTCCTTGAGGAATTCGCCGCCATGGCCCGGCTCCATACAGAACTCAAGCGCACCGCGTGATTCCCTCCTCCGCCTTTGCTAAAAGAGCGCAAACGCGGCAGGCCGGATTAGCTCAGCGGTAGAGCAGCGGTTTTGTAAACCGAAGGTCGGGGGTTCAATCCCCTCATCTGGCACCAGCCGCCGCTTGGGACGGGAGGGGGCTGTGACAATCGGGATTTCGGGCGGGATTTCGAGACTATCGTGCTGGGCGATTGCGGCGCTGCTTGCGATAGCGCCCTTCGCGGCAAGCCATGCCGAAGATTGGAGTGCCGAGCGTGCCAAGCTCGTCACCGCCGCCGAGCAGGAAGGCGAGATACAACTCTTCTCGCAACCGAACCTCGCGGCGCGGAATTTCATCTCGGCCACCTGGGCCAAGGATTTCCCCAAGATCAAATTATCGATCACCGCGACGCCGGGCTCGCAGATCGTTGGCCGCGTGCGCCTCGAGCGGCAATCGGGGAAATATCTATGGGACGTCGTGATGACGGGCTCCAATATCGGCTTCGATATGGTGAAGGAGGGCTTCGTCGATCCGTTCGCGCCCGAACTGCGCGATCCCGCGGTCAACGACCCGAAGATTTGGGGCGGCTGGGACCAGGCTTATGTCGACAACGCCAACACCTATGTCTTCTCGACCAATTTCGCGCTGAAAAGCCCGGTCTATAACGCGCTGAAGCTCTCGCCCGACAAGGTCAAGAAAGAGGGCGTCCACATCCTTTTCGATCCCGGCCTCAAGGGCAAAATCTATTGGCACGATCCGAACGTGCCCGGCCCCGGCGCGCAATTCGCCTTCTACCTCGCACGGCGCCTCAGCCAAGACGAACTGCGCCGCTTTATCACCGAGCAGAAGCCGGTCTTCGTCACCGACCAGAATCAAGTGATCGATGCGCTCGCGCATGGCACGGCGTGGCTTGCGCTCGGCCCCGGCAATTCGCACGCGCTGATGGAGCCTTATATCAAGGCCGGCGTGCCGATCGATCTCAGGAAATTCGGCAACGCGCCGGAACTCAACGATATCACCCTCGGCGGCTCGACCATTTGGGTGATGAAGAACCGGCCGCATCCGAACGCCGCACGGCTCTTCATCAACTGGCTCTTGAGCAAGGATATCCAGGAAGGTTTCGCCAAAGCGACCGAGCAGAATTCCCGCCGTACCGACGTCCCTTCCGTCGCCGAAGCCGATGGCACGCCGGTGCCGGGCGCGCATTATGTCGCGCCGCAGGACGAAGCGAATTCGGCGGCGCTCGACAAGGCGATCGCAGAAGTCGGCGAGATGCGCAAAGCCGCGCAGCATTGAGGAGAAGCGTCAGTTGGGTCAGCTTCTGAAGATCGCGTGTTGGGATTACGATCGCGTCAATCCGCTGCGCGACGGCCGCGCCAAGATCGAAGGCTGCGACATCGAGTTCACGGTCAACGCGCCGCATAATTTCTTCTTCCGCGCCGGCGAATCGCCGCCCTACGACGTGATGGAGCAATCCTTCTCGTCCTATCTGACGCGGCGCTCGCGCGGCAGGGTGCCCTACACGGCGATCCCGATCTATCCCTCGCGCATGTTCCGCCATTCGGCGATTTATGTGCGCACCGACCGCATTCGCACGCCGGAGGAGATGAAGGACAAGCGCATCGGCGTGCCGTTCTACGGCATCACCGCGGTCACGACTGCGCGCGGCATCCTTGCCGACGAATACGGCGTGAAGCCGGAAGATTTGATCTGGGTGAATGGCGGCCTCTTCAATCCGAAAGAGCGGCTGACCCAGGATCTCGGCCTCCCAGCCTCGATCCGCATCGAGCAAGAGACCGAGAAAAGCCTGTCGCAGCTCCTCATCGAAGGCGGCATCGACGGGCTCATCACCGCCGCTTCGCCATCGCGTGAAGCGATGAACGCGCCGAATGTCGGGCGGCTCTTTCCTGACTATCGCACTGTCGAGCAGGCCTATTACAAGAAGACGCGTATCTTCCCGATCATGCATGTGCTCGGCATCAAGACCGAGGTGTTGGAGCGCGATCCGTCGCTGGCGCTGCGCGTCTATAAAGGCTTCTGCGATGCCAAGGATATCTGCATCGCCGATCTCGACGGCGATGGCGGCGCGGTCAAAGCGACCGTGCCCTGGCTTGGGCCCGAGCTCGACGCGACGCGCCACGCCATGGGCAAGGATTTCTGGCCTTACGGCATCGAGAAGAACCGGCCGACGCTCGAAGCGGTGACACGCTGGTCCTTCGAGCAGCATCTCTCGCCGCGCAAGCTCGCGGTCGAGGAGTTGTTCGCGCCGGAGACTTTGGGCGTCGGCTGAGGCGCTAGCGCCTCACGGCCAATGCCAATTCAGCCACGCCGACCAGGCCGGCGGCAGTGGCAGCATGTCGACGCTGATCGACAGCACCACGACGCCAAGGAAGGAAACCCCGGTGGCAATCATCACCTGCGGGCCGAAGACCTCGTGACGAGGGTTGAGCCAGCGCGAAGCGTGGATACGGAAGATATTGCTGAGCGCCATGATCGGCGAGACGATCGTCACCGGCGCTAACGCGAGCGCCATGTAATAGAAAATCTGCGAGACGTAGACCATCACGCCGGAGAAAAGGAACCACTTCGTCGCCTCGGGGGTGACGCTGCGGACCTCGCGCCAGTGACCGGGGGCTGACAGCAGCAGCAGGATGACGACGGTCGCCATCGACGCGCTGATGACGCCGCCCGCGAGCGCAGCATCAAGGCCGCGCCCGCCGCCGGCATAGCGCAGCAGCACCGGGGTCAGGCCGTAGAAGAACGCAGAGAGTGCCGCGAAGATATAGCCTTCGACCATGCGCGGCTTGAACTCCGCGACCGCGGCCGCCGCACGCGCGCGCTTCGCCCCTTCGCGCGACACGACCGCCGGCCCGACAAAGATGAGAAGAATGCCGATGAGCCGCGGAATGGTCAGCGTCTCGCCGAGGAACAGGATGGCGAAGACGAGCGATACGACGAGATTGAATTGCGTCACCGGGCCGGCGAGGTTCGTGCCGATCGCGCCGATGGCCCGGTAATTGGCGTAGCGGCCGATAACGAAATGCGTGACGCCGGTGACGGCAAAGGCGATCACCGAGGCATGCGGCAACTCTCCAAACGCGCCGAAACCGCCACCCACCGCGAGCGCCAGCAGGAACAACGGCACGCCGACCGGGATGGACAGCGTCGTCGCCTGCACCGCCGAGCCGCTGATCACCCCGCGACGGACGGAGGCATTGGTGATCGCGAAGGTCACTGCCGAGGTCAAAGCCAACAAGGCGCCGAGCACGCGGTCCCCCTTTTACGATACCGGCGTCAAATCTTCGGCGCGGTCCAGCTCCGCGCTTCTTTGGGCCAAAGCTCATCGACAGTCATCAGCCGCGTCGACATGTGCTGCTGATGCACATATTTGCAGATCAGCTCGACATTCTTGCGGTTGGTAACCGAGGTGACGCCGTATTCCCACGGATCGGGGCCGAGGAAAGCGCGCTCTTCTTCCCAATACGACTGATACCAGGCGAGCGGCACAATGCGCGGATTGGTGAGGTGCTTGTAGGAGAGCTGCTTCGATTTCTCGAACGCGTCCATCAGGCTCTTCGTCACCCAGGGATTCTTCTCGACGATGTCGCGCTTGACGATCGTGCAATGCATGATTGGGAAGAGACCGGTGCGATTGTACCAATCGACCTCGAGTTCTTTGAAATTCGGCCAGAGGCGCGCGATGTTCGGCTTTTTCGCCAGCCAAGCCTTCGGGAAGTTCGGCGAGAAAATCGCATCGATCTCGCCGTCGGTGAGCATGTCGTCGACATTCTTCGCCGGGCGCATCTTCTCGATACGCAAGCCCGCCGGGCGCTCGAACTCGATGATCTCTGGATCGTTCGTCACCCAGGTGACCGATTCCGGCGGCACGCCGTAATCGTTCTGCAGCAAGCCGCGCAACCACACGCAAGCCGCCGGCTGATAGATCGGGCAGCCGATCTTCTTGCCGGCAAGATCGGCCGGCTTGCTGATGCCCTTGTCCTTGTTGATGAAGATGAAGCCGTGGCGGAAGCGGCGATGGAGAAAGAGCGGCAGACCGGTGAAGAACCAGTCGCGGCTCGCTGCCGCGACATAGGCCGGGCAGTTGAACTCGCCGACATCGCAGATGTCGTCATGCGCCACCTGGCGATGGATATCCTCATAGCCGGGATAATTCGGGAAATCGAATTCGATGCCTTCGGCCTCGACGGAGCGCTCGCGCAGCGGACGCGTGCTCTCGTAATTGCCGATCACACAACGGAGCTTCAACTTCGCCACGATCGTTTCCTTTCAACGAACCGTCATTTCCAGGCGCTCGCCGAGAGGATAAGCCCGATTTGCGCATGAACGCCCGCGAGCGGCGCCAATTCGGCTGCCGCTGCGGCGATCACCATCACGATTTTGCGCATCTTCCCCCAGCAGCGTACTTCTTTCTTTGTAACGAAGTAGCACGCGCGGCGCGGCGGCGCCAGAGAGGGCCCTAGCTTGAGCGCCTAGCCTTCGAGCCGGTCGAAATAATGTTTCAGATTGGCGAAGGCGAAGACGATGCCGAAGATGCAGAGGCCATAGCCGACGCCGTTCGCCGTCGGGCTCGGGCCGTGCGCCGCGAGAATGAGCCCGCCCAACGCCAATATGCCAAGGAGCACCATCAGCACGACGAGGGACAGGTCATCGTCGACCAGCACCTGGAGCGAAAAATCTCCGATGCCGCCCGAGAGCGCGGCGAGGCCTTCCCAGATCACTGCGACAAGCGCGAGCAATGCGCCGATAAGACCGATCGCGTAGGTGAGATCGTCGCTGGCGCTGCTCGCGCACCAGAGGGCGCCGAAACAGACCAACACGAGGATCGCCGCGATAAACCACGGCGCGAACCAGCTGAGCACCTCATTGACCGGAACGCGGTGCGCCTCGACTTCCGCGATTCGAGCCCGCATCTCGTCATCTTCGACATGATCCAACATGCTGCACCTCCTCGGAAAATCCTCCCGAAGATGAAACAGCGACGCCGCCGCAGGCGTTCCCGCGGCGGCGCCGAGGCAAAAAGATGGCGGTGCGCGCTATTGCGATTTGACCGGCTTCAATGTGCGCAGGAAGGCAATGAGATCGCTGATATCCGCATTCGACATGTTCTTGTACCAATCGAACGCCATCAGCCGCACCAGGGGCCGGTCAGGCATGCCGGTGGTGGTCGCAGTCTTCACCTGATCGTTGGTCCAGCCGGCCATGCCTTGCGGATTGCCGGGCGTCAGATTGGCCGAGATGATCACGCCGCCATTGGGCGCGCCGAACGGATTGCCGCCCGCGCCCATCCGCGTGAAGTCGGGCCGGCCCCTGAACATCCGGCTTATGGCAATCCATGCAGTGGCGGGGACCGGTCGCGAGGTATTAGCCATAAGCGACGTGATTGGTGCGCGGCACATCGGCGACGTGCGTCACCGGCGGGCCGTAGGAAGGTGGCAGCGGAATCTTATAGGTCGATTTCTCGGACTTGTTGCTGATCGGCTTGATCGAGCGCAGAGTTCCCGTTCGGACCTTTCGGCGTGTGGCAATTGCCGCAAGCAACGATGCTTTTCATCAGATAGGTGCCGCGCTCAAGCGGTGTCTCGGCAAAGCTGGTCGCTGCCAACACCATCATCGCTGCCGCAGCTATGCAAAGCGCAGCAGCCTGTCTTGCGACGCGTATCGCCATTCCCCCCTCCCCGATAGATTGTCCGCCTCCTCCTAACATAAGCGGATTGCGCGAAATCTACCGCGATAAAGCGTCAGTGTTGGATAAACCGGTCGAGTTGCCCGTTATCTAAGGGAGGGTCGGGGCGGACTACACCGTCCCACCAGTGACCAAGCAGATGCGGCCGTCACCAAGCAGATGCGGCCGTCAGGAGGTTTGCCGATGCCGTCAGGATGGATGCGATTCTTGCTCGTCGCGGCAGTAGCGCTTGGCCTTAGCGGCTGCGTCGCCTATCCCGACCCTTATTACGGCTATGGCTACGGCTATCCGGCCTATTACGGCCCGCCAGTCTCGGGGAGTGTCTATATCGGCAGCGGTGGCGGCTGGCACGATGGCTGGCACCATCGCCACTGGCGCTGACGCTACTGTCAGCGCTTCTTCGCAACGACGTGAAAAAGGTGCCAGTGTTTGGTCTCGCCGCGCGGCGTGACTGAATCGGTTTCCTCGATCTCGAACAGCTCGATCGCATAATTCGCGAAGAGCGCGCGCGCCGCTGCCTCCTCATGGAAGGTGATGGGGCGATTGTCCATGCCGCGCTCCGCCCAGCTATCGCGCGGCCCGCAAAGCTGACCCGCAAAGCGCCCGCCCCTGACGATCGACGCATCGATCTTGCGCCACAGCGTCGGAAACGCCTCCGGCGGACAGAAGGGCAACGCGAAGCTCGAATTGACGAGCTCGACCTGGCCCCAATCCACTGCCTCGAACGTCTCGCCGCGCAGATCGAGTTGTGCCGCCGGCGGCAGATCGGGGCGGGTGCGCAGCCGCTCGAGCGCCACCGGCTCGGAATCGATCGCGATCACCCGCCAGCCGCGGCGCAGCAGCTCGATTGCATCACGCCCGTCTCCGCATCCGAGATCGGCGGCGGTGCCGCAAATGCTTTCCGCGGCAAAATGGTCGAGCGCGGCGAGCAAGGTCGGGCGCGGCGGCCGGCCTTCCGTCGCCGTGTAGTATTTGGCCCATCCCGAAGCGCGCGGCGTCGACGAATCTGACATTGCTTTGTGTTGCCAAAGGAAAATCGCGCGGCTTTCCGAGGCGCGTCGCGCTTGGCGCAATGCTTGCAACTCGCCCCTCGAAGCGCAAGCGGCGCTTCGCGTGGAGGGGCATTATGCGAGCCTTCGTTCTTATTCTGCTGTTTCTGGCGGCGCCGATCTATTTCGGCCAGGCGCTGTTCGGCAATGGATCGGGATTCAGCATCGGCGGCTTCTCGAACCTGCGCGACATCCGGCAGCAAATCGCGGCGAGCGATTTCGCGCACGACGCGATCAGCGAGGCGCGCGATTACGCCATCACCCACCCAGGCTTGGTCGAAGGGATCAAGGCGCATCGCGCCGAGCTCCAGAACCTGCGCTCGCAGATTTGCTCGGCAGTACAATGTTGATCTCGGAACGGGTCGCAGCCTGAGCGCAATCGTTAACGACCCGTTTACCAAACTCCCCGAGAATCGAGGATCGCAATCCTCGCCTTCGGGGCCTCAATGGGTCGTTTGCAACCTTACGAGCACATCCTGCCGCTGCTGCTGCGTCAGCCGCGCCTCGAAAATCGCGACCTGATTGGCCTTGGCATTGGGCACACCGAGCTGTGCCGCCTCGCCATAGAGGAAGAAAGCCTGCATCGGATCAGCCGGCCAGCCGATGCCGTTGAGCTTGCACCAGGCGAGCGCCTCGACGGCGCGCGGCTCTTTTTGCTCGGCATGGGCTTCGAGCAGCTGCATGTCGCCGGGGCTCAGCTTTTTCGCGCGGATCGCGGCGACCACGCTGTTCATCGTCGGCCCGGTATAGACCGGCCGAGGTGGCAGCGGTGGCGGGGGCAGCTTGGTCTCCGCCGTACAAGCCGGATCGGTCTCCGTCAAACAATGATAGGCGCCGTCGAGGTCGTAGAACTGCGCGCGCGCCGGCGTGCCGGTTGAGACGAGGAAACCGGCAAGGCCCAGCGAGAAAAGGAAAGCGCGCATATGCATCGCGGCAATCATAGCTCAAACCGGTTAACGCTCAGCGCGACCTTGGCGCTGGTGCTGGCGCTCGGCGCCTGTGCGCCCTCCACCCGGCTCGATCCGCCAGGGTTTCTCG
>DATMZZ010000282.1:0-27960 GCA_035573175.1 Allostellaceae bacterium | reverse complement strand
TCATCCCAGGTGTCGGCCCAAGCCCGCGGCGCAATCGCCATTGCGGCGAATGCCAGTATGCCCAGCAAGGCAAGGCGCGCCGAATTCCATCCGTCATTCATCGTTTATCTCCCCGTTCGACTTTATCTCGTTGATCCCGCGTGATCGTCCGTCACGGCCCCGCGGGAATGTTCTGCTTGGCGATCTGCGCGGCCTGCTGGCGAGTCGGCAGATTTTCTTCATTCTGCTCGCCGATATAGACGGTTCCGGGCTTAGCCGCTGTGGCTGAGTCCGCGACCGGCACATCGAGCCGGCGGCTGTTATCACCGGTCTTGATCCATTCCGTCTGCCCGGCCTTCGACAGCAACCAATTGATATAGACCTTGGCCGCGTTCGGATGCGGCGCATGCGAGAGCATCGAGAGGGTGCCGTAGCCGTATTCGAGGGAAGGATGCGGAAGGGGAACGAGGAAATCGGAGACGTTCTTGCCGAGCCCATGCAGCTGGAAGATTTTCAGCTCTTGCGGCGCGAGCCCGATGCCGATCGGGTATTTGCCCGCCACCACCCATTCGGCAAGCTGCCGCGGATTGGTGATATAGGCGATCTTTTGCTGCGCGAAGAGCCGCTTCAGCCAATCGGCGCCGTAATTGACGAGAAAGCGTTGCGCGACAGAGATGCCCTGCCCTGGCAAGCGCGGATCATCCCACACGATCTTGCCGGCGAATTCGGGACGGAAGAGATCGTCATAAGTTTTGAGCTTGTCGTGAGAAATGAAATCCCAATTGACCGACAGCATCGGCGTGACGGTCGCCTCGAATCCCATCACATATTTCTTCTCTTTGTCGATCCAGCCGGCATCGAGTCCGCCGAGCCAGGCCTTGTCGTCGAGCACCTCGGGCAGGAGGAAAGCGTCGCGCAGCGGCTCGAACGCGCCGATCGGCTTGAGGCTTTGCAGGATCGACGACGTGCCGCCGTTATAAACATCGAGGCTGTAGATGCTGGCCTGGCGCTCGCGCACGATCTTCGGGATCGCATTGCGGCCGCTGAGCCCGTTGAAATTCACTTTGATCTTCGGATAAGCGGCGCGAAAACCGTCGACGAGGATATGGCGGAACATTTCGCCCGGCCCACCATGTACATCGACTTCGCCCTCGGCATTCGCGGCTTTGACGACATCGTCCCACGATGCCTCGCCGGCCAAAGCCAGCGGCGCGGCTGCGAGCATCGCGCCCAACCCTACCAGCGCGGCGATGCCGCGTATCAGGGTGGCTCGCCGGCCGCCATCGCGTCGACGCATCGTTCTCCTCCCGCAAATAAACCGCGCGATTGGCGAACCGCGACAGCGTTTGCACAACTCTAGCAGCTTTTTTCGCCCTGCGCTTCGCGCATGCTGCGTTGACGGTTGATTGGCCGCGACGATAGAGTTTCACCGAGATCCCGCGCGTTGAGGCAAACAGATCGGGACAGCAGGGAGGCGCTTTGGCGCAAGCTTTCGTTCAACTCGAGCGGCTCAACAAGAGCTACGGCCCGGTATCCGCGGTCACGGATCTGTCGCTCGAGATCGCCAAAGGTGAATCGCTGACGCTGCTCGGCCCGTCCGGCTGCGGCAAGACCACGACCTTGCGCATGGTCGCGGGCCTCGAGAAGCCCGATGCCGGCGCGATCCGCTTCGACGGCAAACCGGTCGTCTCGATCGCCGACGGCATCAACCTGCCGCCCGAGAAGCGCAATATCGGCATGGTGTTCCAGTCCTACGCGATCTGGCCGCATATGACCGTCGCGCAGAACGTCGCCTTTCCGCTGAAGGTGCGCCGTGTCGATGCCGCGACGATCCGCGAGCGCGTGCGTGCGGCGCTGACCATGATCGGCCTCGGCGGGCTGGAGGATCGGCCGGCGACGCGCCTCAGCGGCGGCCAGCAGCAGCGCGTCGCGCTGGCGCGCGCTTTGATCCATGAGCCGGCCTTGCTGCTGCTCGACGAGCCGCTCAGCAACCTCGACGTGAAATTGCGCGAGCAAATGCGCGTCGAGCTGAAGCTGCTGCAGGCGCGGCTCGGCCTCACCTTAATTTACGTGACACATGATCAGAGCGAGGCGCTGAGCCTCTCGGATCGCATTGCCGTGCTCAATCGCGGTCACATCGAGCAGATCGGCGCGCCGCGCGTTCTCTACGAGCAGCCGGCGACGCCTTTCGTGCGCGACTTCCTCGGCAAGTCGGTGACCCTGCCCGGCCGCGTCAAATCGCTTGCCGCCGGCCGCGCCGCGGTCGCGCTCGCCGCCGACGGCAATGCCGTGATCGAATGCGCGGTACCGCCCGGGCTCGATCTCGCCGCCGATCGCGAGGTCGAAATCTCGCTGAGGCCGGAAGCGATCCATCTCGCCAATGGGCAAGCGGGCGCGTTGCACGGCATCGTCGAGGCGGTGCTGTATCAGGGCGAGCGCTCCGAATGCGAGGTAAAGATCGGCGCCAGCGCGCTTTGCGTCTATCTGCCGGCGGGCAGCGACGCCGCGCCCGGCGATAAGATCGCGCTCGCGATCGAGCCCAACGCCGCGCGGCTCTGGGCAAAATCCAGCGGAGTCGCGTGATGGCGAGCACTTCGCCAGCCCTGCCGCAACCGGCCCTATCGCAACCGAGACGCACGATCGACCCGCAATATGCGGTGTTCCTGATTGTGCTCGGCATCGTCGGGCTGTTCGTGCTCTATCCGGTGCTGGTAATCCTCGTCGACAGTTTCGTCGTCGGGCCGATCGGCGGGGCGCGAAATTGGGGCCTCGACGGCTGGCGCGCCGCTTTCACCGATCCGACGATGCTCAGCGCGGTGCGGAATACCGCGAAGGTCCTGGTCGCGAACGAGACGATCTCGCTGCCGAGCGCGGTGCTGCTCGCCTGGCTGCTCGCGCGCACCGATCTGCCGCTGCGCGGCACCTTCGAATTCGCCTTTTGGATCACCTTCTTCTTGCCGTCGCTTTCGGTGACGCTCGGCTGGATCGTGCTGCTCGGCCCGCAGAACGGGCTCTTGAATCAGATCGCGCTGGCCCTCATCGGCAAGGAGCCTTTCGACATCTATTCCTTCTGGGGCATCGTCTGGGCGCATATCAGCAGCAGCTCGCTCTCCATCAAGGTGATGTTGCTGACGCCGCTTTTCCGCAATCTCGACGCGGCATTCGAGGAAGCGGCGCGCTGCTCCGGCGCCGGACGCTGGATGACATTGACGCGCATCGTCATCCCGGCCGTCGCGCCCGGCATTCTCACCGTGCTCGTGCTCTCGCTTATCCGCGCGATGCAGACCTTCGAGATCGAGATGGTGCTCGGCCCGCCCTTCAACTTCTGGGTCTTCGGCACGAAGATCTATGTCCTCGTCGCGCAAGTGCCGCCGGAATTCGCCTCGGCGACGGCGCTGGCGGTGATCGGCTTCATCATCATCACGCCGCTGATCGCGCTGCATCGCTGGCTGGCGACCCGCACCGATTACACCTCCATCACCGGCCGCGAGCGCAGCCAGCCGACGCCGCTCGGACGCTGGCGCTGGCCGATCTTCTGCCTCGTCGCGCTGCTGACGCTGACGATCACCGTGCTGCCCGTGACCTTCCTCGTCACGGCGTCGTTCATGAAGCTCTTCGGCTTCTTCAACATCGCCTCGCCCTGGACGACATCGCATTGGGGCTCGGTGCTCAACGACGATTTCTTCACCCATTCGCTGATGAATACGCTGATCGTCGCCGCCGGCACGGCGCTCGGCGCCATCGTGCTATGCTCGCTCGCCGCCTATTTCACCGTGCGATCGCGCTATCTCGGCCGCAATCTGCTCGATTTCCTCTCCTGGCTGCCCTTCGCCATTCCCGGCATCCTGCTCGGCGTCGGCCTGCTCTATGTCTTCCTCGGCAATCCGGTGCTCAAACTGCTCTATGGCAGCGTCGCGCTGATGATGCTCGCCATGGTGATCGCCGGCATGACGCTCGGCACCCAGATCCTGAAAACGACGATCCTTCAGCTCGGCGCGGCGCTCGAAGAAGCGGCGCGGACTTGCGGCGCGTCCTGGTGGTATGGCTTCCGCCATATCATCCTGCCGATCCTGATGCCAACCCTCGTGCTCGTCGGGGTCATCAACTTCATCGCGGCGTCGCGCGATATCGCCAATATCGCCCTTCTCTCCTCCAACACATCGAAGACCCTGTCGCTGCTGCAGCTCGATTATATGGTCGATGGCCGCTGGGAAGACGCGGCGGTCGTGTCGGTCGTCGTCATGCTGGTGACGACCGGCGCCGCCTTCCTGGCGCGACTCTGCGGCATCCGCCTGGGCGTACGAGGCTAGTAATGAGATACATCCTTTCTGCGTTGCTGATGATCCTTGCCGGGCTCGGCCTCGCGCCGCCGGCGCAGGCGGATGCGATCAGCGATTTTTACGGCAGCCATACGATCCGGCTGATCGTCGCGACACCGGCCGGCGGGCCTTACGACAATCACGCGCGGCTGCTGGCGCGCCATCTCAGCGACCATATTCCCGGCCATCCGACGATCGTGGTCGAGAATCTCGCCGGCGCGACCGGCATGCTGGCGGCGAATTACGTCTACAATATCGGGCCGCAGGACGGCACGGTGCTCGCCAATCTCCACAACATGCTGCCGCTGATCAAAGCGCTCGGCCAAAGCGACGTGAAAGTCGACCCGGCACGCTTCAACTGGATCGGCAATATGACGCGCGAGGTCGGCGACGTGATCATCACGACGAAATCGCCGGTGAAGACGATCGAGGATGCCAAGCATACGACGGCGGTGATCGGCGCTCCGTCGCCGATGGCGCTCGGCGCGATCTATCCGCGCGTGATGAATTACGTATTGAAGACGAAGTTCCGCGTCGTCACCGGCTATGGCGGCGCCGCCGGCGTCGAGCACGCGCTGGAGCAAGGCGAGGTCGAGGGCGATGCCGGCGACACGTGGTTCAGCGGCCAGGGCAACACCTATGATTGGTACAAGGCCGGCAAAATCCACGTCTTGGTACTGATCGGCAATCGCACGCCCGATCTGCCGAACGTGCCGCTGCTCGCCGATCTCGGTAGCAACAGCGATGATAAGGCCCTGCTCGAACTGTTCTCGGCGCCGTACACGATCGGCAAGCCCACGGCGGTCGGGCCCAAAGTGCCGGCCGACCGTGTCGCCGCGCTGCGTGCCGCCTATGCGGCGACGATGGAGGACCCCGCCTTTCTCGCAGATGCGAAAAAGCTTGGCGTCGACGTCGCGCCGGTTTCCGGCGAAGAGCTGGCGAGTTTGATGGCCAAGCTGATGAACCTGCCACCGGCGCTGGTCGACCGCGCCAAAAAGGCGATCGCACCCTGAGCTGATCTTGCGTCCTCTCCAATAGCGGGCCTACGATATGGGCACGCCATTAAAGATCGTGGAGACGGACGATGTTGAGCCGTGAGGATAACGAGCGTTTGGTCCGTGTCGGTCGCGGCACGCCGGCGGGCGAGCTTTTCCGCCGCTACTGGCAGCCTGCCTGCCTCTCGGTGGAGCTACCTGAGTCCGACGGCGCGCCGCTGCGCGTGCGGATGCTCGGCGAGGATTTGCTCGCTTTCCGTGACACCAACGGCCGCGTCGGCCTCGTCGATGCGTATTGCCCGCATCGCCGCGCGCCCTTGTTCTTCGGCCGCAATGAGGAATGCGGGCTGCGCTGCGTCTATCACGGCTGGAAATTCGACGTCGACGGCAATTGCGTCGATCTGCCGAGCGAGCCGGCTTCGAGCCCGATGAAGAACAACATCAAGATCAAGCATTACCCGACATTCGAGCGCGGTGGCGTAATCTGGGCTTATCTGGGTGCAGCGGACAAGGTGCCCGCGCTCCCCGATTACGAATGGATGCGCGCGCCGTCGACGCATTGCCACATCTCAAAGACCTATGAGGCGTGCAATTACCTGCAAGGCCTCGAAGGCGGCCTCGACACGGCGCATTCCTCCTACCTGCACAATCTCAACCTCGCCAACAAATCGCTGCCGCGTCAGCGCGATCGCGCACCGCAGCTCGAAGTGCTGCGCAGCGATTACGGCTATTCCTATATCTCGACGCGCCGGCTCGGCGATGACGGCAACTACGTGCGCGTCTATCAGTACATGATGCCGGCGCAGCAGATGCGCGGCGGTATCAACGGCGTGCAAGGCCGCAACGAAGTGCCGCAGCTCGACGGGCATCTCTGGGTGCCGATCGATGACGAGCAGACCAATGTCTACAATTGGTGCTACAGCTCGGATCCGGCCTTCCCGATGTCGCCCGAATATTTCGAGGCGCACGAGCATCATTCCGGCCGCGGCCAGGAGGATCTGATCCCCGGCACGTTCACGCTGAAGCGCAACCCGTCGAACGACTATCTCATCGATCGCCAGCTCCAGAAGACACAGACCTATACCGGCATCGACGGCGTCAACACGCAGGACTTCGCGATCCAGGAAGGGATGGGCCCGATCGTCGATCGCTCGGCCGAATATCTCGGCACCAGCGACCGCGCGATCGTGACGATGCGCCGCATGCTGCTCGAAGCGACGCACGCGGTCGAGCGCGGCGAGATGCCGCCCGGCCTCGACCCCAAGACCCATTCGCAAATCCGTCCCTATGACGGCATCGTGCCGCCCGGCGCCGAATGGCAGAATGCGTTCGCCGAGGGCCTTCGCTGCAAGTGGTGAGGGCGGCATACCCCGCCCCACCTAAGCCTTCCATGCCAGGCTAGACCTTCGCTTCGACATCCGCCGAGGCGCGCGGCAGGTATTTGCCGATGATGCCGCCCCACCGCTGGTAGCCGGCCGTACGGCGGGCCGCACGAAGCGCAACCTTTGCAGCGCGATGCCGTTTCTCCGGGGCCATGGCCTCACGCAAAACAAAGAAGAAATCGTCACAAACGCACATATCCCCGCATGGCGCGGCCGCGCTGCCGCGCGTGCGTGTCGATACCTATGGTGCACAGCTCCGCGACGGCGCGGAGCAATATGGCGATCGCGCCAACAAGGGCGCTTTCGCCGCGATTCTCGATGATTGGCGTAAGGCGAGCGCCCGCGCGGGGGACGATCCGCTCGCGGATGCGCCCGAGACAGCCCTGAACAAAAAGAACCTGGCGAAATTCCTCGATTCCGAGAAGCTCGAAGCCTCGGGTCTCGTGCTGGGGGTCATCGAAGCGTTCTCGACCGAGTTCGCCTCGGTCATCACCCGCTTTCTACGGCTGAAGGATTGGAGCGGCACCGAGCGCATCGCGATCGGCGGGGGTTTTCGCGGTAGCCGCGTCGGCGAGCTGGTGATCGGTCGCGCCGCGATCGAGCTGAAGCGTGACGGCACGAAAGTTCAACTCATGCCGATCCGGGAGCATGTCGATGAAGCTGCCATGATCGGCGCGCTTCAGCTCGTGCCGAAATGGATGCTCGCCGGTCATGACGCGATCCTCGCCGCCGATATCGGCGGAACGAATGTGCGCGTGGGTCTGGTCACCTTCCGCTTCGGTCAAAAGCAAGGTGCGCTTTCCGAAGGCACGGTCGTCCTATCCAAGAAATGGCGCCATGCCGATGATGAAACACCGTCGCGGACGCGCGCCGTCGAGCGGCTGAGCGGCGCTTTGCGCAACCTGGCCCGGCACGCCAGCAAACGCCGCTTGCGGCTTGCGCCATTCATCGGCATCGGCTGCCCGGGAATCATCAACAGCGACGGCTCGATCAAGGCGGGCGGACAGAACCTCCCGGGCAATTGGGAGAGCGATCATTTCAATCTCGCGACCGAGCTGGCGAAGGCGTTGCCGATCATCAACGGCGAGCAACCGATGATCCTCATCCACAACGACGCCGTCCTGCAGGGACTGAGTCAGGTACCGAACATGGCCGATGCGAAGCGCTGGGGAATCCTGACCATCGGCACCGGTCTCGGCAATGCCCGCTTTACCAACCCTTCCGCCAGCGGCGCGAGACAACGGCGTACGCCCTAGCGCTCCTCGGGGCTTTCGGCGGCGCGGTTTGCAACGGCACGAGGCCGCAGGACATGCCGGCGATCCAATCGACATCGAAGGCTTTGACCATATCCGTGATGGTCGAAAGATCGATGCCCGCGGAAGGCGCTGGCTGCGGATGGGTGCAAGACGTGCCGGCGAGCAGGAGTGCTCCAACTGAGCCACGCCAAGCCAGCAGCGCAACGGCGGAGAGGCGACAACGCAGCGGTGGGTACATCTCGGATAAGGACCTATTCGGAATACTTCGCCGGTCGTGACTCGCGACACCGTATTGCGTTCATTTTTCCGAAAAATGACAGTGATCCGCTTTCCCGCAGCCTCACGCGGATTTACCCGCAGAATCCGGCTCATTCCTTGGTGTTGCGGCGTTTCGGCACAATCCGACTCGACGCATAAAGTCACGTCTTCAACTTATCTGACAAGCAACTGAAACCTTCGGGACATTTTCGCGACAGAGTAGAGCCAGGCGCCACACGCGGCGCGACAGTGCCTCACGCCTACACTCGCGCACGCATCGACCTATCCCGTGAGAATCCCGCGCGATATCAAGCGCTAAACGGCGAGATCGCGGCGCTCTGCATGACATCTCGCTGTAGCCGATCGCCGTGCAACGATTCGTTCATTCGTCAAAGCGTCTAATCGCCGTGCACGCACTGGGTGCGGTGAAGTCCGCTGTGGACGCCGTCACGACAAACGCAAAGCCGGGGCAACCCGGCGACGCAAAGCCTCCGGTCCGCAAGCGCGCGGATAGCGGGGTTGCCGAATGAGGGCATGGAGATGTTTGGTAAATCGATATTCGCGGGCTGCGCCTTCGCGGCCGCCTGCCTGGGGGCCGTTCCGTCTTTTGCCGCTCGGACACCGGCCACCGATTCCAGCTACGAACAGGATTACAGCTACGCCAGGCACGCGTCGCTTTTCGGCTCGAGCGAGGTCTATTCGCAGAGCATTTGGCGCTTCAAGCAATGGACCGACATGCTGGCACGCGCCGATGCCGAGCGCAGCGATGCGCAGCATGTCTGCGAATCGCGCTATGACACGCATTGCGTTCCCGCCGAGTGGCAGAGTCTGATCGACCAGCTGCGCGGCCTCGATCTGCCCCAGCAGATCGAGATCGCCAATCGGGCGATGAACAGCCACCCTTATGTCCCGACGAGGGTGAACTGGCACCGCTCGATGTATTGGGAAAGCCCGTTCGAGTTCCTGGCCTATGGCGGTCAGTGCCAGGATTACGCGATCGCCAAATATCTGCTGCTGCGCGCTGCCGGCGTGCCGGCGGAGGCGATGCGCATGGTCGTGCTGCGCGATGCCGCGATCAGCCTCGATCACGCCGTGCTCGCGGTTTACGTGGATGGCGAGCCGCTACTGCTCGACAATCTGCGCGGCGACATCGTGCCCGCGCGGACCGTGAGCTACTACCATCCCTATTACTCGATCAACGAGGATGGCTGGTGGACCCATTTCGGCGGGCAAGCGATGACCCGCGTCGCCGCCAATTACCGCTAAGCTTTCGCTCGAGTAATTTGAGGACGACCACCATCTGCTCCCTCGAGCAGGAGATCGTCGCTCTTGTTCTCAGCCGTTCGCATGAGCATCTGTGTTGCGAATATATCGAGCGCTCCGAACCGATCACTTCCTACCAAGGAGAAGTTACCCCTTCGTCATCGCGAGGCCGCAAAGCGGCCGTGACGATCCAGAAAAAATAGCGGAAATCGCGATTTCCTGGATTGCCACGTCGGCCTTCGGCCTCCTCGCAATGACGCGTTTGAAGTCTCTTTCAACAGCCTGCTAGCTAGCGCGGCTGCTTCTGCTTGATCAGATTGTCGATGATCTCGGCGACGATCTCGGGCTGGTCGGTCTGGACCTGATGGCCGGCATTCTTGACCCAATGAAATTTGATATCGGGCAATAGCGCCTCGAGCTCGCGGCCATGCGATGGCGCGGCGAAGATATCGCCCTCGCCCCAGATGAAGATTGTCGGGATTTTCTTCGCCAGTGCCGGCAGACTCTCTCGCATGTCGAACAGCGCTGTGGCCACCGGATCGGTGCGTACCGCGGCGATCGACTTCTCCGAGGCAGCGAAAGCCTCCATCGCGCCCGGCCGCGTCGCCGCTGTTTGGCGCAGATCGACCAGCACGTCTGTGATGACTTCCGGCCGCGCCGCGAGACCTTGCATCAGCCGCACCATCGACTCGCGCGTGCCGTTATAAGAGCTCAGCAGCTTGTGGCCTTCGCCGCGTGGCGCCTTGAGCCCCATCGCCCCGCCGATGGTGATGCTGCTCAACAACACGACATTGTCGATGCGCTCGGGATACGTCATCGCATAGCGGGCGGCGCACCACGCGCCTTGCGAATTGCCCATGATGGTGAAGCGGTCGAGGCAGAGCGCGTCGGCGAAGGCGGCCATATGATCGACGCGGCTTTGCAAGCCATGGCGCATCGCCACCGTGTCGGTTTCGCCATAGCCGCCGATCGAATCCAGGCCGATGAGGCGATAGCGATCGCCAAGCAGCTCCAATAACCGTCCGAGCCCCGCCTCGCCCGACGAGCCATGACCGCCGCCATGCATCGCGAGGATGACCGGCCCGTCGCCGCCGCTCTCGGTGTAATGCGTCTTCACGCCGTCGACCATGACGAAACGGGACCGCCGCGTATTCGACATCAGCTCACCCTCCCCTTCAGGCCGTCGCGAAGCTTACGGCTCGGCCAGGTTTTCATGCGCGCGGGTCAGCAGCGCATGGAACGATTCTCGCTCGGCCGCCGTGAAACCGGCGGTGATCTTGGCATTGATCCGGCGCATCTCGCGCAGCGTCTGCTGCGTCTTCTTGCGCCCTTCTTGTGTCAGATAGAGGTTGAGGCGGCGCTTGTCGATACGGCTCGGCTCGCGCGCGACGAGCTTGTGGCGCTGCATCACGCCGACGATCACCCCGGCGTGGGCGTCGCCGAAACCCAGCATCTGACCGAGCTCGCGCTGGGTGATGCCTTCGTTTCGGTAGAGCACGCGCAGCGGAAACCAGACGCGCAGCGGAATGCCCTGCTTGGCGATGCGGTTCTCGATATATTTGTAGAGCCGCAGACGCGTATCGCGGATGAGGAAGTCGAGGCTCGTGCCCAGCCCGTCGGCCGCTTCGGGTGCGGCGCGCCGCTTCTTTACCGGCATCTCAGAAGAACGTCGTCAGGTTGCGCGACAACAGCACACTCTGATCGAGATAGATCGAGCGGCGCAGCACTTTCAGTGCGCCCTGCTCGCGGCGCAGCACATCGACGCGCTTGCCGATGAAGAGATCGACATCATGCTCCAGGCGAAAGCCGCAGACGATGAAGCGGCTCTTCACGGTGATATCGTTCCCTTCGACGGATTCGACGCGCACATTGGCGACGAGATGCGTCGTGCGCGAGCGCGGCTCCTCGGCCCAATGATCGCCGCCCTGGATCTGCAGCACGCGCTTCTTCAGCGTGTCCTTGCCCTCGTCGAACCAATTCGCCTCGGCGCCTTCGCGCGTGTATTCGAGCTCGGGCTGGTTGAAACGGACGTTGCGCGCGATCGGCATCCAATAATGGAGGTCGTCATGCAGCAACGCGAGCCAATCATCGAAACGCCGCTCGTCGAGCAGCTCGGCCTCCGCGCTCAAGAAGCGCTCTACCTCGGCTTCGAGCAATAGCCGGTCGAGCGCGCTGTCCCGATCCTGGCTCACGGATCGGCGCTCATGATTCGTCGGCGACAAGCCGCGCCCAGTGAGCGTAGAAGGCGCGCTGATTGTGCTCGGTCACATCTTCGGTGATCGTCACGTCCTTGCCGAGCCATTCATCGGGACGCGAACGCCGCTCCAGCCCCATCGCGAGCTGGTAGTTGAACGGATAGCGGCGCGAGACCAGGCTTTCGGCGCCGCGCTGCGCCGCGGTCCAATTCTCCATATCGTCCTGCTCGACCATGCCGGCGGGTCCGGCATAGCGCAGGTAATATTCGCGCAGCGTGTCTTTCACCGCGGCGGGCGCGTTGCGCGGCACGAAAAGCCAGCGCCATACCTCGGTTCGCCCGGCGGAGAGCGGCAGCCACAGCCCGATCGTCGTGCGGCCGGCGCTGTTGAAATGCGTGTTCGGAAAGATCACGCCGCCTCGGATCAACAGTCGCGACTTGTCGCCGAGACGCTGCTGCCGCTTCTCATGGCATTGCCGATAGTAGTCGTTGACCTCGGCCGAGGCGGCTTCCTGATCGTCGTAAGGCGCAAGCGCGGCGAAGACACTGGCGCGGATGGTATGACCGCGCGCGGGATCGGCGAGAAACGTCGGCTGCTGCTTCACCTTCACGCCGGCAAAATTATGCCGCGAGGTCTTGCCTGAGAGGCCGACCGACAGCCGCTCGACCGAGATATGGCTGTAGCCGTGATAATGGTCGCCAGCGAAATTCTCGGCGCCGAATTTCCAATTGCACGCCACCTGCCATTTGACGATTCCGCCGATCACCTCGTAGCCGTCATCCTCGCCATCCGGCCCCTGCAGCAGGGCGCGCAGATAGAATTGCATGTCGGGACCGAGATAATCCTCGAAGGACGGCGCGGTCTCGTCGAAACTCGCCCAGATCGAGCCGTAGAACTCCGTCACCCGCGCGCGGACGAGGCCCCATTTCTCGCGCTCGAGCTTGCCCTGATAGCGCTCCTTGAATTTCGGCACGCCGGTCAGCGCACCGTCGAGCCCATAGGACCAGCCGTGATAGGAGCAGATGAAGCCGTTGCCGTTCCCCGAATCATAGCGGCAGGCGGGCATCCCGCGGTGCCGGCAGCTATTGAGCAGCACATTGATCGCGCCCTTCTCGTCGCGCGAGACGATCACCGTCTCGGTGCCGCAGCGCGACAGGAAGAAATCACCGTTCTTCGGCAATTGGCTGGTATGACCGACGAAATTCCATCCACGGGCGAAAACGCGCTCCAGCTCGCGACGGAAAATCTCCTCGCTCGCAAAGCTCGCGCGGCTCAGCGTTCCGGCTTCGGTATCGATCAAATCGGCGAGTTGCATATGTTATGCACTGTATAACACCGAGGCCAATAAGTCCAGTAAACCGGGCTATTCTGATTGACAGCCGGACAGCCGGCGTCTAGCGTTTCGGCGCCATCAAAAGAAGAACCTGACGCGAGTGGAGGATTCGGCAAATGAAACTTACGCGCTTTTTGGTCCTGCCCCTGATTGCGGTTTCCATGTTCGCGGTACCGGGCACGCGCGCGGCCGAGCCCTACCAGATCAATACGATCCTCTCGCTCTCGGGCTATCTCGCCTTCGTCGGCGGAACACAGCTCAAATCGCTGAAAGCCATCGAGGCTTATGTGAATCAGCATGGCGGCATCCATGGCCGGCCGCTCTCCTTCGTCGTCACCGATGACGGGTCGAGCCCCCAAACCGCGGTCCAGCTCGCGCAAGGCCTGATCGCGAAGAACGTGCCGGTGATCCTTGGCTCATCCAGCCCCAATGCCTGCGGCGCCATCGCGCCGCTGGTTCAACAAAACGGACCGGTCCTTTATTGCCTCGCCAATGGCGGCATCGCGCCGCCGGGCGGCTACGAATTCCTTACCTTGATGTCCTATGATTCGCAGATGGTGGTCGCGATGCGGTATTTCCGCGAGCGCGGCCTCCATCGTCTCGCGACCATCTTCTCGACCGATGCCGGCGGCCAGGACGCCGAGCGTGCGTTGAAGGCGGCGCTCGCGCTGCCGGAGAACAAGTCCATCGAGCTCGTCACCCAGCAGCATTTCTCGCCCGGCGATGCGAGCACCGCGGCACAGATGGCCGTGATCAAAGGCGCCAAGCCCGATTTCGTGGTCGCCTGGGCGACGGGCGGCAACGCCGGCACGCTCTTCCGCGGCACAAAGGATATGGGGCTCGACCTGCCGACCGTCACCTCGCCGGGCAATCTCACCGGCGCTTTCCTCAAGCAATATGCCCCTATCTTGCCGCCGGAGTTGATCTTTCCGGCCGTCTCCTATTACGGCACCGGCGCGCCGACCGATGCGGCAACCAAGGAAGCGGTCGCCATCCTGACCACTTCTTTGACCGCTGCCGGCGCCGAACCTGATATGCTTACGATCAGCGCCTGGGACCCCGCGATGCTGCTGGTGGCCGCGATCAAGAAACTCGGCCCCGAGGTCACCGGTCCCAAGCTGCACGAGTATATGATCCATCTGAAGGGTTGGACCGGCGTCGACGGGCCTTATGATTTCGTCGCCAATCCGCAGCGCGGCATCGGCGGCAAGAACGTCGTCATGGTCCGCTGGGACACCACGAAGGGCAAAGCCGAAGCCGTCAGCGAATATGGCGGCAAGCCCCTCGCCAAATGACAGACCGCCCAAATAAGCGATTGGGCAAATAGGAGACCATCGCATGATCGCATGCCTCTCGCCGAACGGTCAGAACCTCAACCGCGGCGATGCGGCGCCGACGCGCCTGCTCGTTGCGACGCTCAAGGGCATCAATCTCTTGGAGCGCAGCGGGCCGGGCGCGGCTTGGACCGATCGCGGCCGCGTGCTCGACGGCCATCATTGCAGCTCGATCATGGTCGAGCCGAAACGCGGCGGCGTCTTCGCCGGCATGCATTCGGGCGGGCTTTACTTCAGCGGGGATAACGGCCTCACCTGGGAGAAGCGCTCCGACGGCATCACCATCAACCAGGTGTTCTGCGTCGGCTATACACATCACGGCGACAAGGTCGCGCTCTATGCCGGCACCGAGCCCGCCTCGATGTTCCGCAGCGACGATTACGGCAAGAGCTGGATCGAGCAGCCCGGGGTCAAAGAGACCAAGGGCCGCGATAAATGGTCGTTCCCGAGCCCGCCACATCAGGCGCATGTGAAGACCATGACGATCGATCCGCGCGATCCGAACGTCATCTATGCCGGTGTCGAGCAAGGCGATCTCTTGAAGACGACCGATGGCGGCGCGAATTGGCACGTGCTCGACGATTACTCGAAGCCGAGTGATTGGACCTATCGCGACGTCCATCTCGTCGTCGTCCATCCCGAGAATTCGGCCGAGCTCTATATGACGACCGGCATGGGGCTTTATCGCAGCACCGATGCCGGCGCGACCTGGACACTGATCGTCGATAACAGCTTCGCCATCGGCTATCCGGATCACCTCATCGTCTCGCCGCGCGACGGCAACACCATGTTCATGGCCGGCGCCGGCGAGAATCCCGGCACTTGGCGTGAATCGAAGAATGCGCGCGCGACGATCGCCCGTTCGACCGATCGCGGCGTGACCTGGAGCGATGCCAGCAAAGGCCTGCCCGCCGATCGCCGCCCCAATATCGAGGCGATGAGCATGGCCGCCTACAACGGCGGCTTCACGCTCTTTGCCGGCGATACCGACGGCATCGTTTATGCGAGCGAGGACGGCGCCGAAAGCTGGACGCGCATCGCCGGCGGTTTGGCCCCGGTGACCAAAGGCAATCACTACCGCCCGCTGCAACTTGCGTCATAGGACGAAGCCCCGTGCCCGTCGTCCTTGGCCTCGCCTCCTCGCACGCGCCGTCGATGTTCGTCGGTGCTGAGCATTGGCCACAGGTTTATCGGGGCCTTGCCGGCAAAGCGCCAGAGCCGCCCGAACTGGCACAGGAAACGCCGGCGGTGCTGGAAGATTATGCGCGCCGCGTCATCCAGGGATTCGCGGCGCTGCGCGCTGAGCTCGAAGCGGCCAAGCCCGACGCGGTCTTCATCATCGGCGACGACCAGAACGAGCTCTTCTCGAAAGCGCTGATCCCAAGCTTCGCGATGTTCATCGGCGACGCCGCCGAAGGCACGACCGCCATCACCTGGATCGGCGAGAAGGTGCAGGACAAGCGCATCACCCTGCCCTGCCACGCCGCGATTGCGAAGATCGCGCTTGCCGGTCTGGTCGAGCGCGGCTTCGATCTCGGCTTCGTCGAGAAGATGACGCCGCTGGCGCGGCCGGAGATCGGTCTCGGCCATGCCTTCACCCGCATCGGCCAGGTGATGCATCTGGTCGAGAGCGGCATTCCGATCATCCCGATCTTCACCAACGCCTATCATCCGCCGCAGCCCAGCGCGGCACGCTGCTACGCGCTCGGCCAGGCGCTGCACGATGTTTTCGCCAACCGGCCGGAGCGCGTCGCGATCTATGGCTCGGGCGGGCTGTCGCATGATCCGCGCGGGCCACGCGCCGGCGAGGTCGACGAGAAACTCGACCGCTTCGTTCTCGAGCGCATCGCGCAAGGCGACGGCGCAGCGCTGAAGCGCCTCTTCACGCCCGAGATCGCGAGTTTCGGCGCCGGCACCGGCGAGATCCGCAATTGGGTCGCGGTCGCCGGCGCGTATGAAGGCGTCAAAGCCACGGTCGTCGATTACATCCCGGCGCGCCACGCCGTGACCGGGCTCGGCTTCGCCTATTGGAAGAACTGAGTTTATTGAAGAACTAAGGCGCCATGCGCATCATCGCGATCGAAGAGCATTTCTCCGACCCGGCCTATCGCCAGAAGACCGGCGCCAACGAGGCGCGCAGCTATTACATGAGCTCGCGCAGCGAGAAGCTGGGCCACGATATTTCCAAGGAAATCGACGATCTCGGCGAGAGCCGGTTGAAGCAGATGGACGCGAACGGCATCGATATGCAGGTGCTGTCCTTCAACGCGCCGGTCGCGCAGGGCTTCACCGCCGATGAAGCGATCGCGATGGCGAAGAGCCTTAACGAGCGCGTCGGCGCCGCGATCAAGGCGCACCCGACGCGTTTCACCGGCTTTGCCGCACTGCCGATGAGCGCGCCCGAAGCCGCGGCCGACGAGCTCGAGCGCTGCGTCAAGGATCACCGCTTCGTCGGCGCGATGATCCACGGCCACAGCAACGGCCGCTTCCTCGACGACAAGAGCTTCTGGCCGATCTTCGCCCGCGCCGAGCAGCTCGGCGTGCCGATCTTCCTCCACCCCGCCCTGCCCAATCCCGATGTGATGAAGGGCTATTTCCAGGGCTTCGAGGATCTGATCGCGCGGCCGGGCTGGGGCTTCGCCGTCGACACCAGCATCCATTTCCTACGTGTACTTTTTGCCGGCGTGTTCGACGCGTACCCAAAGTTGCACTTTATCATGGGCCATCTCGGTGAAGGCCTGCCCTTCGCGATGCATCGCCTCAACGATCACACGCATCTCGTCGCCAAGCGCCGCGGCTTGCAGAAGACGCCGCTCGAATACATCCGCGATCATCTCTATGTCGCGACCAGCGGCAATTGGTACGAGCCGGCCTTCGTCTGCACGCTGCTCGCGATGGGCGCGGATCGCATCCTTTGGGCGATCGACTGGCCCTATGAAGCCAATCACGTCGGCATGGCCTTTTGGAACAAAATCAGCCTCAGCGACAGCGATCGCGAAAAGATCGCGCATGGCAATGCCGAAAAACTGCTGCGGCTTTAATTGAACGGGGAGACGTCGATGGCACAGAAGATCACGAGACGCGCGGCGCTCGCCGCGGCGGGCGGCACGCTGGCGGCACTGCACATGCGACAAGCGCTGGCCGCCGATCTGACGCTGCTGCATGTCAGCATGGTGCCGATCTTCGTTGTCGCACCGCACATCGTCGCCGACCGCAAGGGCTGGTTCGCCGAGCAAGGCATCGCCGTTACGACCCAGCCGGTGCAAAGCGGGAATGTCGGTATTCCCGGCCTCGTCAGCGGCAGCTTCGATATCCTCTATTCCAATTCCGTCGCCGTGCTGACCGCGCTCGGGCGCGGCATCGATCTGCGCATCATCGCCGAAGGCACGCGGATCGCGGAGAAACCGCCTGTCGCCGCCGCGCTGCTGCAGCGCAAGGGCGGCGGCATGCATACCGGCAAGGATCTCGAGGGCAAGTCGATCGGGATCGCCACCAAATACGACATCCAATGGTTGATCGCGCAGGAATGGGTGAAGATGAAGGGCGGCGATCCGAACAAGGTCACCTATCGCGAAATGCCGTTGCCGTCGATGCTCGACGCGCTCGCCAGCAATCAGGTCGACGCCGTTGTCGCGATCGATCCGTTCCTCGCCGTTGGCCTCGGCGATCCGCGCTTCGAGTTGCTCTCTTGGGCGCAGGCGGATGTGATGCCGGGCATGCCGAGCTCGATGTGGGTGATCACCGGCGAGACCGCCGAGAAGCGGCCCGATCTCATCCGCGCCTATCTCCGCGGTTTTTACAAAGGCGCCGAATGGGTCGATGAGCATCTCGGCGATCCCGAATACATGAAGCTCGTCGCGAGCTTCACCAAGACCGACCCGGCGCTCCTCGCCAAGATGGCTCTCAACAAGCAGCCCCTCGACGTCGATCCCAAACAGATCGAGCGCGTCGCCGCGCTGATGAAGGAAAACGGCATCCTCAAGGCCGACCTCGACATCCCGGCGCACGTCTTCAAATAGGGCGGCGCCGCGAGGGGCGTGGCGGCGGCGGGGCCGCAGCCCCGAAGGCTGGACAGAAGCGGCGATTTTTGCGATAAGCCCGCGCCCGCCCGGTCGATGGGATGGCCCGGCGCCCAGGTAGCTCAGTTGGTAGAGCATGCGACTGAAAATCGCAGTGTCGGTGGTTCAATTCCGCCCCTGGGCACCATTTCCCCAAATTGCTTAGATCCGGCGGGAAGCGAGTGCCGCTTTCCCCCTGAGACCAGCCGAACACGGCTCTTCTGGGCAGCCCATCCGCCAGCAGCGCCGAATTCACGCCGACGACGAGAACGGCGCTCCCGGCTGGCTCAACGCCACGGTGGCGCTCGGCCAGAAGCGCATCGAGTGAGCCAACGCGCAGGATTTCGCGAACTGAATTCTGACAAGAAGATAGACTAGTTGGATCGGCAGTAGGCAGCGGCGGTTGTCCCAGCGGTCGCGCTGCCAGGCAAGGAGGGAGCGAGCGGTGACTAATCCGTTCTTACCGCCCGATACGGTTCGCACTGAGCTTGTCGAGTTCGCGAGCCACCGCCGCGCCGTGCAGGGAGTCGTGTTCATGCCCGCGGCCAAGCAACCCGTGAGCGATACGGCCGTCATCTTCGTCCATGGCGTCGAGCATTTTTGGTTCCTGGGACCGACGATGTTCATGGCTCCAGCCTTTGCGAACCGGGGAATCACGACTCTCGGCTATAACGGACGCCATTCGGGTTTGACGTTTCGTCATTCGGCTTTCGAAGAAGCGGTCGACGAAATCGGCGACGCCATTCGATTTATGAAGGAACGCGGATTTTCGCGAATTGTGCTCTTCGGTCATAGCTTGGGCACGCCGATCATCGAGCGCTATGCAGCAACGAGCCCGGACAACCGGCTTGCGGGCATCGCGGTTATGGGCCCGCACGATAATCTGCCTGGCGTAACGCGCGACACGCTCCTCGGACCGCAACTATATGAAACGTTCCGCGCGGAATGCCGTGCGCTCGTCGCCGAAGGGCGAGACCAAGAACTGCGTCTCCTCCCTTACCGGTCGTTGACGATCATCACATCGGCAAAGACGTTCTTAAGTTATCGCGACGTCGATGACAGCAAGGCCGATGTGCGCGATGCGCTACCGAACATCACCGTGCCGATGCTGATCGTCTATGACCCCAAGGACAATATTCATGGCGTCGGCAAGACAACGATGCGTGCCGACATCGTCCGAAGCATCAAAGAAAAAGCCCGCAACGCCCGCCGCGTCGACGTGGCTGAGATTCCCTCGATTGATGGCGTCAACGCGGTGCAAGCCCATTCATTTGTAGGCAACGAAACGAACGCTATCGACGTGTCGCTTCGGTGGTTATCCGATATTTTGGGCTAGATGCTCGGCAACCGAAGAGCGCGACAGCGGCGCAAAAAATCACTTCTTTCAATGATGCGTAAAATTTATTCGGTCGTTTTCCGCTGCCCCTGATCTTCTGACGACGGCGTCGCGCTTGCCTCGTCGCACTCTGCCGCGAGACGCAGAAGCTGGTCGCGAGCGCGATCATCGAACACATCACGCGCCAATTCGCGGTAGCGCAGCGCCCGCTGCTTGAAAAGCTTCTGCATGGATGATCCCCCGACCGGGCGCGAGCATCCAACTTTTTTGGTTAACAAATCGTAAGCAGAAGCGCGAGCGAAGCGCGCAACGATCTGTCGACAACCTCACAGAGCGAATCCTGTTCGAGACATCGCCGCTGATCATGCAGCATTAGTCACAGCGCGATCGGGGCGAGTGGCCACTTCCCGCCCCGTTCGCCCCGTTCTGTCGCCGGCTTTGCCGGCGACAGGGTCCTCACACCACGCCGTCGATCAGGCGGAGCTCGACGATAGATCGTGATCCATGATCGGCAGGCTGCGGAGGCGTTTACCGGTCGCGACGAAGATCGCGTTGGCAACCGCCGCCGCAATGGGAGGTGTCGCCGGCTCGCCGGCGCCGCCCCATTTCGGGCCGCCGCTCGGCACGAGATGCACGTCGATCTTCGGCGCCTGGGCCAAACGCACCATGCGATACGTGTCGAAATTGCCCTGCATCGCAGCGCCGTTCTTGATCTCGATCTTGCCATAGAGTGCAGCGCTGAGGCCGAAGATCACCGAACCTTCGCATTGCTCGGCGATGGTCAGGGGATTGACGACATAGCGCGAATCGAGCGCGACAGTGACGCGGTCGACATGGACCTCGCCATTCGGCTTCACGGTCACCTCGGCAACCTGGGCGCAGAGGCTGTCGGTGTCGGTGCAGATCGCGATGCCGCGTCCCTTTCCTTTCGGCAGCGGCTTACCCCAATCGCCCTTCTCCGCCGCGGTATCGAGCACCTTCAGCCAGTCCGCTTTGCCCTGAAGCAGCTTCCGCCGGAATTGATAGGGATCTTGCCCGGCCGCCGACGCCAACTCGTCGACGAAGCTCTCCATCGAGAAGACATGCTGGTTGGCACCCGGCGCGCGCCAGAACCATACCGGCAGATGCGTGTTCTTGATCACCGCATCGACATGGACATTGGGAATACCGTAGCCGATATCGGCGATGCCGGCCGTCGCCATCGGCTCGACCTTATCCGGCGGAGACGGGCGGCCCGCAGATTTGAGAATCGAGGAGGTCACCACGCGCGCCGACAAGGCCGACGGCACGCCATCGGCGCCGAGGCTCGCCTTGTAACGCACCACGGCATGGGGGCGGAACTTGTCCTGACGCGTGTCTTCCTCGCGCGTCCAGACCAGCTTGACCGGTTTCTGCACGACTTTGGAAATGGCGATCGCCTGCTGGACCTCGTCATTCGCATCGCGGCGCCCGAAACCGCCGCCGACAAAGCCGTTATGCACATAGACCTGCTCGGGCTCGAGACCGGCCGCCTTGGCCGCGTCTTCGGTCGCATCGAGCGCGTCTTGCGTGCCAAGCCACACATCGAGCCTATCGCCCTGAAACTGTACGGTCGCGTTCATCGGCTCCATCGGCGAATGCGACAGGTAGGGCGTCTCGTAGACCGCCTCGAGCGTCTTTCCTGCCGCCTTCAGCGCTTGATCCACATTGCCGTCGCTGCGGGCAACCGTCGCCTTGTCGTCAAGCGCCGCGTAGAATTCCTTCGACAACTGTGCGCTGTCGATATTGCCGGCCGGGCCCACATCCCATTCGGGCTGCAGCACGTCGAGCGCCTTCTTGGCGCGCCACCAGCTTCCCTCCGCGACTACGGCCACGGCATTGTCGAGCTTTACGACCTTGATAACGCCGGGCGCATCCTGCGCCGCGGATTCATCGACGCTCTTCAGCTTGCCGCCGGGAACCGGGCATTGCCGGATCGCCGCGAAGACCATGCCCGGGACCTGCGCGTCCATGCCGAATTTGCCCGAGCCGTCGATCTTACGGGCGACATCGACACGCGGCATCGGCTTGCCGGCGAAGGTGAACTTGTCCGGCGTCTTGATCGCCGGCTCCTGGTCGAGCTTGACTTGCGCCGCATCGGCCGCGACCTCGCCATAGCGCATGGTGCGGCCGCTGGAAGCATGCGTGATGACGCCGTTCACCGAGCTACATTCGCCCGCCGGCACACCCCACTTCGCTGCCGCCGCCGCGATCAGCCGCATGCGCGCGCTGGCGCCGACCTGCTGCATCTTTTTCTGCGAGGCCCGGACCGAGCGGCTGCCATGCGAGTACATGTCGCCATAGACCTTGTGCTCGCGGAGATTGCGGTTGGGCGAGGCATATTCGATCCGCACCTTCGACCAATCGGCCTGCAGCTCTTCATTGATGAGCATCGGCAGGGCCGTCATGCTGCCCTGCCCCATCTCGGAGCGCTGGTAGCGGATCAGCACGGAATCGTCCGGATCGATCGCGATCCAGGCATCGATCTCGTGCGGGTTATGCCCTTCGCCGTCGTTCCACGGCTGCGCGGCCACGGTCACGGCATGGGCGAGATGCGGCAGCGCGCTGATGCCGATAATGAAGCCGCCGGCAGCGGTGACGCCGGTGACGAGGAAATTGCGGCGGGTGAGAACCGAAGTCTGATTTCCGTCCATGGTCGCTCTCCTTAGGCCTTCATCAGATCGGCCGCGCGATGGATCGCACGACGGAGACGCTCATAGGTGCCGCAGCGACAGATGTTCGTGATGTTCGCGTCGATATCGGCATCGGTCGGCTTCGGGTTCTGCTTCAAGAACGCAACCGTCGCCATGATCTGACCGGATTGACACCAGCCGCATTGCGGAACGTCTTCGGCGAGCCAAGCCTGCTGCACCGGATGTTTGCTGTCGGGCGAGAGGCCCTCGATCGTCGTGATGCTGGCGCCTTCGAGGCGGCCGATCGGCACCGAGCAGGAGCGCATCGCCTGACCGTTGATGTGCACGGTGCAAGCGCCGCATTGCGCGATGCCGCAACCGAATTTGGTGCCGGTGAGACCAACGGCATCACGCAAGGCCCAGAGCAGCGGAGTATCCGGCTCGAGGTCAACCTGATGCTGCTTTCCGTTGACGGTGAGCGTGATCATTGCCGAGGCCTCCCATGAAGGGATCACATCCCCCGAACTATTAACCCGCAGCCCCGCCTACGGCTCCCAAGCCCCCTTATCTGAATTCCGTATCGTGTTTGCGGGAGATCTGATTGACTTGCTCCTTCGTGCGCACGGGCGCGGGCGTACCAGGTGCATATCCGCCTTCGCGGAAGAACCCGTCGACGCCCGGCGGCGACATGATCCAGAGCAACAGCAATTCTCGATCCGGATTCTCGAAGCCGTGCCAGTGCAGCTTCGGGATGAAGATCGATCCGCCCTTCTCGATCGGATAGCGGACGTCGTCCAGGATAAAAGTCCCGCTGCCCTCCAAGACATAAAATGTCTCGCTCATTTCGAAATGGCGATGGATGGGAATCCCGACACCGGTCAGCACCTGCTGGGTGCCCATGGAAAAATTGCCGAAAGCACCGGCCAAGCCCGTCTTGATAAAGACATCGCCGCCGCGCATGAGGACATGCTGGCCGTCGCGCGGACCGACATAGGGTCCCGCGGGGGTTCGGGATTCTGCGCTTCCGTCCATCGCCCTCTCCGTTTTGGAGGTTCGCACCAGAGTCCACCACTTTGAGCGCCTCCTGGCAAGGGTGCCCTGCCAGCGGGCGTGCTATCTTCGGCACGTGGATAAGCAATTCTGGAGAGCGTTCGGTGGCGAATTCCCCTGCATCCAAGTCGTCAGCCCTGACGCAAGCAGCGGCCAAGGCGCCGCTGATCGACATGCATCATCACCCCGTCCCGCCGTTTTATTTGGCCGAATATCGCGACCGGATCGCCGGATCGCGCGGCGGCGAGATCACCCGTGCCTGGCTTGACTGGACGCCGGAACAGTCCTTGGCGGCGATGGACGATTATAACGTCACAACCGCGATCCTTTCCCTGACCACGCCTGGCCTATGGTTCGGCAATGTCGAAAGAGCCCGCAAAACCGCGCGCCAGTTCAACGAATATGCGGTCGATCTGGCGCGCCAGCATCCTGGGCGCTTCGGCGTCTTCGCCGCGATCCCCCTGCCCGATACCGAGGGCAGCCTGCGCGAGATCGCCTATGCCTTCGACGTTCTCGGCGTGGACGGCGTTGGACTCCTGTCGTGCTATGACGACAAATTCCTCGGCGAGCCAGCCTTTGCGCCGGTGTTCGAAGAGCTCGACCGCCGGAAGGCCATCGTCTTCATCCACCCGACGGCGCCGAGTTGCTGCCAGGGTCTGATGCCGGGGATCGCGACGCCGATGCTGGAGGTCCCACACGACACCGCGAGAACCGTGGTCAGTCTGCTTTTCTCGGGCACGCTGTCACGGCTCAGGAACATCCGCTTTATCCTTTGTCACGCGGGCGGAACGCTGCCGGTCGTTGCACGGCGGATCAGCCTCTACGCCTCGCGCGCCATGAACGACAAGGTGCCGAACGGCGTCGAGCACGAATTGCGGCGCCTCTATTACGATATCGCGATCAGCGGCTATCGGCCGGCGATCGCGGCGCTGACCAGCCTCGTTCCGATGAGCCAGATCCTGTTCGGCAGCGATCATCCCTTCCGGGCGCTCGCGGAATCCGCCGGGACCATGCATGAGCTCGGATTATCAGAGGCCGATCTGCGAGCCATCGGCCGCGACAATGCGCTAACGCTGCTGCCGCGGCTCAGATCGATTTCCTAGCGCGGCGCGACCGCGTAGGGCGGGCCGCAATTCTGAACGATCCCTGCATCGAGCGCCGGCCGGATATCGGGCTGCAGCCCGTCCTCGGTCGGCGCCGCGAGCTGCTGCAGTGCCGCCGCGGGTCCGGAAATCGCCACGGTCGCGACACAAGCCGGTATTTTGAACGCGATCAGGAACGGCGTTCCGATAACACTCAGCGTGCTGACCGACTGAGGGGGCGGCGGCTGCGACGTGCAACCGGCGAGAACGAGCAAAACAGCGAGCCATCCCAGCCGACGCATCACCGGCCGGGTAGCGTCTTCGTTTCGAGCCTGGAAATCGAACATGTGCCTGCTCCTGACATCAGAAAGCCGCCCATCAAAACCCAATTATCGAAACCCGATCGGCAAATACCTTAGCGCCTTCGAATGTTCCCGGGAAAGGCATCCGACGATAGGCTTTACGCTCGAAATCTTGCTGTATGATGTCGATCGACGAGAAATGAGGGGCTGACAGTGGGCCGCGATCACTCGATCTGGAGTTTCTGCTTCTGCCGCGGTCACGTGCCGGCCGATTTCTTCGGCGGCTGCCCGATCTGCAGCAATCAGGGGCTCGTCGAAGTGCCGATGCATTACACGCTTGTCGCCACCGGCCCGGCGATGGAGCAGAAACGGCTCGTCCTCGTCGATACCGGCTTCGAGCGTGGGCGGTCGATGACCGGCCGGGCCTTCGAGAATATCGAGCTCCCGCGCGTCACGCTCGCCAAGATCGGCTACCGGCCCGAGGATGTCGATCTCGTCGTGCTAAGCCATCTGCATTTCGATCACGCCGGCAATCTCGACGCCTTTCCCAAGGCGCGCTTCGTCTGCCAGCGCCGCGAATACGATATGTGGAAAGAAGCGATTGCCGCTGTTCCTGACACCTCGCCCGGCAAATCGCTGTGGGTGCTGTCATCGATGGATCTCGATAGCTTCAAGCGCTTCGAGAATGCCGTCGCCGAGGGCCGCGTCGATTTCATCGACGGCGATCGCGAGATCAGCGCCGGCATCCATTGCCGCCTCGCCGCCGACAGTCACACGTTCGGCTCGCAATGGGTCGAGGTCGAGACCGTGGACGGGCCGCATGTCATCGCCAGCGACTGCGTCTATTGGTATGCCAATCTCGAGCGCATGTGGCCGTCAGGCTATCTCCAGGGCAATACCTGGAATCTGATGAAGACCTATGAGCGGATACGCGCGCTGGTCGGCAACGACCGGCTGCAGCGCGTCGTCCCCGGCCATGACATGCAGATCTATCAACGCCATCCAAGCTGGACCGCGGGCCTTCACCCGGTCGCGGAAATCCATCTCGCCAAAGACGAAGGGTCGCGGCTCGGCGGCCGTTTTGCGCTCAAACAATAAGGAGGAAATCGATGGCCGACATCATCTCATCGCCGCAAGGCGGTTACAGCTTCCTCAAAGGAGGGATGCATCCTTTCTCCGGCGGCGTCGCCTGCAGCAAGGGCCACGCGCTGACGCGGGTGCGCTTCCGCACGCCGCTGCCTTTGGCCGAAGGGCTGGCGAAGGCCGCATCTTTCATCAAGGCGCAAAACCGCCCGCTGACCACCCTCGCCGCTTGCGAATTACGCTCGCCGGCGCAGATGTCGCTTGCCGATTTCGCCGCGTTCAACAAAACCTATGTCGAACAGCTGAGAGCCAACGGCTTCCCGGCGGAGGCGCCCTTCCCGATGGCGCGCAGCAACGTCGCTCCGACCCTCGCGCCGCCCTCGACCAATACGCTCTTCGCTTTCACCTACACGACGACAGCGGCAGAGGCGCAGGGACGGCCGGATTTTCTCATCTCGGGTAAAGCCGAGATCATCGACGAGCCGCGCCAGGTCATCGCCGAAGGCGATCCGTCGCCGGCGGGGACGGAAAAGAAAGCGACCTACGTTTTCGAGCAATTGCGCATCCGCGTCGAAGAGATCGGCTGCCAATGGGCGGACGTCACCGGCATCCAGATCTACACGCCTCGCTCGCTCGATCCGGTCGTGCCGCTGCTAAAGCGGATCGGCCTCGCCCATGTCGGCGTGACCTTGCATCCGGCCTATCCGCCGGTCGCACCCTATGAATTCGAGGTCGATGTGCGCTCGGTCAGCACCGAGCGCGTGCTGTAACTTAGCTCTCGTCTTCGTCGAGCGCGGAGGGCGCGTCCTCTTCTTCCTCATTGCCCTCCCGCGCCGGCACGCGGTAATTCCCGCCGAGCCAGCGGCCGAGATCGATCAGCGCGCAGCGATGCGAGCAGAACGGCCGATGCCGCGTGGCCGCGGGCTTGCCGCAGATCGGGCAGGTGCCGGTCGGGATTTTCTCGTCCTGCTTTTCGTCGCTCATCGCGCCTATAGATAAGTCATATTGGGCAAAAGTCGATCTGGGCGACCGGCTCGCGCCACGCCCGGCATGGCGCTAGGCTTCGGCCATAAATTCGTTGCCTCAACGAGGGCCGGAAATCGGGAGGATCGTCATGCGCCGCTTAGGATCGGTGGTCGCGCTCATTCTCATGGCGATGCCGGCTTCCGCCGCCGATCATGTGAAAGTCGGTACGACGCGCCTCATCGGCTATGTCAGCGTGCCGGTCGGCCTGGCGCAGGGCTATTTCCAGGCCGAAGGGATCGATGTCGAGCAGGTCTATTTCGAAAGCGCGCAGCCCATCGCCGTCGCGGCCGCCTCGGGCGATGTCGATTTCGGGGTCGCCGGACCATCGGCCGGCTTCTACAACCTCGCGGCACAAGGTCAGGTGAAGCTCATCGGCGCGTCCGGCGGCGACAGCAAAGGCTTCCACGCGCTCGAATTTCTCGCCTCGAACAAGGCGTGGGACGCGGGACTCAAAACGCCACACGATCTGCCGGGCCACAGCGTCGCGATCACCCAGCTCGGCACCGCGCTCCACAATGTGATCGGCATTCTCGCCGAGCGCGACGGCTTTCCGATGAGCGCCGTCGAGGTAAAGCCACTGCAATCGAACAGCACCGTCATCTCGGCGCTGATCGGCGGCACGGTCGATGCGTCGGTCGCGCCAAACGGCCCGATCCTCAACCTCGTCGAGAAAGGGCAGATCAAATTCCTCGGCTGGACCTCGGACTACGCGCCGCTGAAAGCCGGCGTGATGCTGCTCGCCGCGAAACGCGATCTCGACGAGCGCGGTGATGTGGTGAAGCGCTTCCTCATCGCCTACCGCAAAGCCTCGCATGATATCCACGACGCCTTCACCGGCCCGGGCGAGGTCCGGCAGGACGGGCCGAACGCGCAGCAGATCATCGAGATCATCAGCGAATTCACCGGACAGCCGCCGAGCCAGATCGAATCCGGCGCACCCTATGTGCAATCCGACGCGCGCATCAATATCGATGGCTACGCCAAGCAGATCGCGTGGCTCCGCTCGCAAAATCTGCTGAAAGCCGACATCAAGATCGAGAATTTGATCGACAAGCGCT
>DATMZZ010000281.1:0-5854 GCA_035573175.1 Allostellaceae bacterium | reverse complement strand
GACCGAAGCCTTCGGCGCGCGTTGCCTCATACATGTCGTCGAGCGTATCGCCATTGACGCGCATACCGAAACGCACGCCGTCATAGCGCGCGAGATTCGACGAGGCTTCCGCCGGTGCGATGATGTAATAGACCGGCAGCGCGTATTTGGTGAGCTTGAGGCTCACTTCGACCGGCGTCGCCCCCGCTGCCTTCAGCCAATCGATGCCGCGTTGCCACAGCGCCTCGATCTCCGCCGGCATGCCATCGAGGCGATACTCGCGCGGAACGCCGATCTTCATGCCGCGAATGTCGCCGGTCAGCGCTTTCTCGAAATCCGGCACCGGCACATTCGCCGAAGTCGAATCCTTCGGATCGTGTCCCGCCATCGATTTGAGCATCAGCGCCGCATCGCGCACGCTGCGCGTCATCGGTCCGGCCTGATCGAGCGACGATGCGAAAGCGACGACGCCCCAGCGCGAGCAGCGGCCATAGGTCGGCTTCAGGCCGACGATGCCGCAGAAGCTCGCCGGCTGGCGGATCGAGCCGCCGGTATCGGTGCCGGTCGCGGCGAGCGCAGCCCGCGCCGCAACCGCTGCTGCGGAACCGCCCGATGAGCCGCCTGGCACCAGCGGCCGGTTATCGCCGCGCCGCCGCCATGGATTCTCGACACAACCGAACGCGCAGGTCGCGTTCGACGAGCCCATCGCGAACTCGTCCATGTTCACTTTGCCGAGCATCACCGCACCGTCACGCCAGAGATTGCCGGTGACGGTCGATTCATAAGGCGGCTTGAAGCCTTGCAGGATTTTCGAGCCGGCGGTGGTTTGAACGTCTTCGGTGCAGAACAAATCCTTGATCGCGAGCGGCAGGCCTTCCAGCGGCCGCGCCTCACCGCGTGCGATGCGCTGATCGCTTTCCGCCGCCATTGCCCGCGCTTTCTCGGGTGTCTCGACGACATAGGCGTTGAGCGGCCGTGACGCCTCGACCGCTTTCACATGCGCATCAGCCAACTCCCGCGCCGAGAATTTCTTGGCGAGGAGTCCGTCGCGCGCCTCGGCGAGGCCGAGATCCGTAAGATTCGTCACTCCACCACCTTGGGCACAGCAAAGAAACCGCGCGCCTTCGCTGTCGGATTGTCGGACGGCGTATTGGCGAGCAGCTTGTCACGAATGCCGCCATCGGTGACTTTGTCTTCGCGCATCGGCAGCTTCTGATGCGCGACGCTCGCCATCGGCTCGACACCATTCGTGTCGACCTCGCCAAGCTGCTCGATCCAAGTGAGGATCTGCGACAGCTCGCCGGCGAGCCGCGTCTGCTCCTCTTCAGTCACCCGAATTCGCGCCAGGGCGGCAATTCGCGCCACGGTGGCCTTGTCCAATGCCATGCTGTAGCTGTTTCCAAAATCGCAATACTGTTGCCAAAATAGCAACACCGCCCACTACCAAACAATCCCATGCCGCTCTGCAACCCTGCCGAATTGAAGCCGCTGCTACCGGCCGGCACGCGACTTTTGGGACTCGATGTCGGCACAAAGACGATCGGCATGGCGCTGTCGGACACGACGCATATCATTGCCACGCCGCTCGACACGATTCGCCGCACCCGTTTTCGCGACGATCTCAAACGCCTGCTTGATGAGATCGCACGCCACAAGATCGGCGGCATCGTTATCGGCCTGCCGCTGGCGCTCGACGGCAGCGATAGCCCGCGGACGCAGGGCGTGCGGCAATTCGCGAAGAACCTCATGACACATACCGAGCTTCCGATCGCCTTCTGGGACGAGCGGCTTTCGACCGCCGCGGTGGAGCGCGGCATGATCGATGCCGACCTTTCGCGCCGTCGCCGCGCCGAGCTCATCGACAAAGCGGCCGCCGCTTACATCCTCCAGGGCCTGCTCGACCATCTGAGCCATAGCCGTCGGTCCGTTTCTGATTAAAAAATAGGCAGCGATCAGCGATCCATTGATCACGCATTGAGCAAAGATGCAGTATGCCGCGGCCGAGCGCCCAATTTCGAGGCGCAGGCTCTCGAGAGGGGATCGTATGCGAGCATTAGGGGCTGGCATCGCGCGGAAAGTTTTGGCCGCGTCGGTGCTTCTGGGATTGTCGACCTATTTCACCGTGGCAGAGGCAGCCGAACCAACGGCGATCGATACCGGCAGCACCGCCTGGGTGCTGGTCGCCTCGGCGCTGGTGCTGTTCATGACCTTGCCGGGCCTGGCGCTGTTTTATGGCGGGCTGGTGCGCGCGCGGAATTTCCTCTCTGTGCTGATGCATTGCTTCGCCATCACCTGCATCGTCTCGGTGCTCTGGGCGGCCTTCGGCTACAGCCTCGCTTTCGATAAGGGTAATGCCTGGATCGGCTCGCTCGCCGATGCGTTCCTGCCAGGGATCACCACCAGGGCAATGCCGACAGCCCTGCCCGAAGCCGCCTTTGTCCTTTTCCAGATGACTTTCGCCGTGATCACGCCCGGCCTGATCATCGGCGCCTTCGTCGAGCGCGTGCGGTTCAGCTTCGTCGCGCTGTTCTCCGCACTGTGGCTGATTATCGTCTATCTGCCGGTCACCCATTGGGTTTGGGGTGGCGGCTGGCTGGCGATGGAAGGCACGATCGACTTCGCCGGCGGCATCGTCGTCCACACGACGGCGGGCGTTTCGGCGCTGGTCACGGCGATGATGATCGGGGCGCGCAACGGTTTCCCGCATCGCCTCAACCCGCCGCATAGCCCCGGCATGACCATGGCCGGCGCCGGCATGCTGTGGGTCGGCTGGTTCGGTTTCAATGGCGGCAGCGCCCTCGCCGCCAACGCTTCGGCCGCGTCGGCGATCCTCGCCACACATTTCGCAGCCTCGGCCGCGGCGCTGACCTGGATGGCGATCGAATGGCTCCGGGTCGGCAAACCGACCTCGGTCGGCATCGTGACCGGTTGCGTCGCCGGTCTCGCCACCATCACGCCGGCTTCCGGCTTCGTCGGCCCGGCCGGTGCCATGGTCATCGGCATCACCGGTGGCGCGGTTTGCTTCTTCTGCACCAACCTCATCAAGCTGCGGTTGCGCATCGACGACTCGCTCGATGTCTTCGCCGTGCACGGCATCGGCGGCATGACCGGCTCGCTGCTCGTCGCGTTCTTCGCTCTGCCGGCGCTGGGCGGAGTCGGCTATGCGGCGGGCATGGATCTGTCGCGCCAATTCGTCGCGCAGCTCATCGGCGTTTTGACCGCGGTGGTGTGGTCGGCAGGCTGGACCTTCGCCTTGGTCAAGGTTGTCGGCGCGCTATGCGGTATTCGCGTCAGCGCCGAGGAAGAAAGCGACGGCCTCGACCTCGCGACGCATGGCGAGCGGGCCTACGATCACAGCTGAACTTATCCCCAGCGCCATCGTTCCAAGAGGGCCGCTCGGCTTGCCGGGCCGAGCGGCTCTCCTTATAGTTCCAACTTTAATGACTGGCTCGTCCGCGCCGTTCTCATTTCCGCATCGCCATCTCCTCGGCATCGAAGGGCTTTCGCCCGAGGACGTCACGCTGCTTCTCGACCGCGCCGAGAGCTATATCGAGCAAAATCGCCAGGCCGATAAGAAGCAATCGCTGCTGCGCGGCCGCACGATCATCAATCTCTTCTTCGAAAGCTCGACCCGCACGCGCACATCGTTCGAGCTCGCCGGCAAGCGGCTTGGCGGCGACGTCATCAACATGTCGGCGGAATGGAGCTCGATCAAAAAAGGCGAGACGCTGATCGATACGGCGATGACGCTGAACGCCATGCATCCCGATGTGCTGGTCGTCCGCCATCCGGAATCCGGCGCGGTGCAGCTGCTCTCGGAGAAAGTCGATTGCGCTGTGATCAATGCCGGCGACGGCATGCATGAGCATCCGACCCAGGCGCTGCTCGACGCGGTGACCATCCGCTTGCGCAAAGGCAAGCTGGAGGGCCTGCTGGTCGCAATCTGCGGCGATGTCGCGCATAGCCGTGTCGCCCGCTCCAACATCCAACTCCTCAATACCATGGGCGCGCGCGTCCGCGTCGTCGCGCCGCGCACGCTGCTGCCGGCCGCCGTCGACCGGCTCGGCGTCGAGGTGTTCACCGACATGCGCGAAGGTTTGAAAGGCGTCGACATCGTCATGATGCTGCGCCTGCAACTGGAGCGCATGCAGGGCAGTTTCGTCCCGAGCCTGCGCGAATACTTCCATTTCTTCGGCCTCGATTACGAGAAGCTCGCCCTCGCCAAGCCCGACGCGCTGATTATGCATCCCGGGCCGATGAATCGCGGAGTCGAGATCGATACCGAGGTCGCCGACGACATCGACCGCAGCCTCGTGCGCCAGCAGGTCGAGATGGGTGTCGCGGTCCGCATGGCCGTGCTCGAAGCACTCAGCCAAGAACCGCGCAACGTCGCGCCCGCAAAATGACCACGCTGTTCACCAACGCACGGCTCCTCGATCCGGCGAGCAATCGCGACGGCAAAGGTGAGGTGCTGGTCGATGACGGCAAGATCGTCGCCGTCGGCGCCAATCTCAAGCGCGACGGTGCCGAGATCGTCGATTGCGGCAGCCATTGTCTCGCGCCCGGCATCGTCGATATGCGCGTGCAATTGCGCGAGCCGGGCGACGAGCATCAGGAGACGATGGCGACCGGCGGCAAGGCCGCGGCCGCGGGCGGCATCACCACCATGGTTGCGCTGCCCAACACCGATCCGGTCATCGACGAGTTGGCGTTGGTCGAATTCGTCGCGCGGCGCTCGCGCGATGTCGGCCTGACGCGCATTCGTACTTATGCCGCTGCGACGAAAGGCTTGCGCGGCAAAGAGCTGACCGAGATGGGCCTGCTCACCGGCGCCGGTGCCCTCGCCTTCACCGATGGCGTGCGTGCGATTGCCGATTCGGTGGTGATGCGGCGCGCGCTCTCCTACGCAACCAATTTCGACATGCTGATCATCCAGCATCCCGAAGAGCCGAGCCTCGCCGCCGGCGGCGCAATGACCTCGGGCGAGATTTCGACGCGGCTCGGCCTGCCCGGCATCACCCCGGTCGCCGAAGTGATGATGATCGAGCGCGATCTGCGGCTCGTGGAGATCACCGGCGGGCGTTATCACGCCGCCCATATCTCGACCGGCGAAGCGGTGGATGCGATCCGCCGTGCGAAGAAACGCGGCCTGCGTGTCACTTGCGATACGGCTCCGCCCTACTTCGCGCTCAATGAAACAGCCGTCGGCGATTACCGCACCTTCGCGAAAGTTTCGCCGCCGCTGCGTTCGGAAGACGATCGCCGCGCGGTGGTCGAGGGCTTGCGCAACGGCACGATCGACGCGGTCGCCAGCGATCATGCGCCACAGGATCAGGAATCGAAGCGCCTGCCCTTCGCTTCCGCCGCCAGCGGCATCGTCGGCTTGGAGACGCTGCTGCCGCTAGCGCTCGAGCTCTACCACAACGGCAGCGTGCCGTTGCTGCGCGTGCTCGGCGCGCTGTCTCAACGGCCAGCCGAGATCCTGCGCTTACCCGCCGGCAAGCTCGAGCCGGGGCTGCAAGCGGATTTCGTGATCTTCGATCTCGACAAGCCATGGCGTATCGCGGTCGATGCCTTCCATTCGAAATGCCGCAACTCGCCTTTCGACGGACGGCCGGTGCAAGGCGCCGTATTACGCACGGTCGTGGCGGGCCGCGTGATCTACACCGCCGAGAACGCCGCTTAAGGCATGACGATAAGCACCGGCGATTGGAGCGCGATCATCGCATGGGCGGTGATTGCCTATCTTTGCGGCTCGATCCCGTTCGGGCTGATCTTCTCGCGTCTTGGCGGTCATGGCGATATTCGCGAGATAGGCTCCGGCAATATCGGCGCAACCAACGTGCTGCGCACCGGCAACAAGAAGCTCGCGCTT
>DATMZZ010000280.1:0-7875 GCA_035573175.1 Allostellaceae bacterium | reverse complement strand
TACGTCGAGCGTCTTAAGTTGAACCATATTGGGCGAGGCAGCGCCCGCGGGGTTCGACAGCGACACGTCATTCGCCTCGAGCGCGACGCTCGGGAAGAGCGAGAAATGCACCGGCCCGGCAATTTTAAGGTCGCGGCCGGTCTCGCTTTTCACCAGGGCGATGATCTTCGCCTTATAGGTATCGAGCGGAATGAAGAACGGGACCGCTATCGCCGCGGCGATGACGAGCACGATCACCACCGCCAATCCGATGAGTAGCTTTTTCACCAACACGCGCCTCCGGGTTGTGCCGCGGGTCGTGGATGAAGCCGCCTTACGCCCGCCGAGCGCCTTCATTTTAATCAAGTTGCTCCGTTGCGGATAGCGGTGTGCCACATTCGTTTGGCTCAACCAAGTAAATCTGTGGCTTTTCCGCATCACTATGCGGAATTCGACACGGTCCGACAGCGAGTGAATTGATTTGTCGAAATGCGGGTCATAAAAATTTCAAACACGAAAATGCAAAGCTCAAGTGTTCACTCATCGCGCCAGATCGCGCTGTGCCAGAATTTCTGGCAAGGGATTTGCAGTTTTACGGACGGAGGGGTCGCGTCAGCCCGAATTTCTGTCCGGCGTGTCGAATTACTAGGCAGTCTGAACAGAAAAAAGGCGCTGAGGGCGGGTCGTCACTGAGTCGGGTCCGTGAATCTCAACGAGGGGATAAAAATATGAGTCTACGCTTTCTCACCGGTGCTGCTGCGATCGCGCTGATCGGCGCTTTGGCACCCGTTTCGCCGGCAAGCGCTCAGCAGGCTGCACCGGCACCCGCGCCGGCCGCACCCACGCATTTCGTCTGGAACGGCATCACGTTTTCCGGTCACATCGACGCGGGCACGAACATCAATCCGGACAGCCCCGACAACAATACCAATTTCGGCCAGCTCTTCACCGATCGGTCGAACAGCTTCCGCGTCAATCAGACGACCCTGGCGGCCCAGCAGGATATCGACTCCACGGCCTCGGAGTTCAATTGGGGCTGGCGCCTCGAGGGTATGTACGGTACCGATGCGCGCTTCACGCATACGATCGGTCTCTTCGATCGTGCGACCAACAGCCCCTATCAGTGGGATCTGGTCGAAGGCAGCGCGTCGGCGCATCTTCCCGTCATCTTCTCGGGCGGCGTCGACATGAAGGCCGGCATCTATCCGACGCCGATCGGCTATGAAGTGATCGATGCCAACGGCAATTTCTTCTACACGCACTCCTACATCTTCAACTACGGCATTCCGCTGAAGCATACCGGCATTTACGCCACCGGCCATGTCATGGACATGCTCGATGTCTGGGCGGGTGCAGATACCGGCGTCAATGGCGGCCCGCCTTTCTTCCGCGGCAGCGACAACAACAAAACGGGTGCGTTCCTCTTCGGTGTCGGCATCAACAATCCGATCCCGAATCTGACCATCCTGGCTCTCGCGCATATCGGCGCCGAAAACGGCTATGTCCAAGGCGCGCCCTGCTTGGGCGGTGTGAGCCCGACTGGCGCTACCTCTTGTTACGCGCATGATCCGAACGCTGCCGTGCGTCAAATCTACGACGTCGTGACGACCTGGAAGGCGACCGATCAGATCACGGTGGCCAACGAGACCAACTATATCCGCGACGATCTCTTCCACGCGACCGCCGAAGGCACCGCCTTCTACGGCATTTACAAGTGGAGCGATCAGTGGAGCTTCGGCGCCCGCGGCGAAGTGTTCCGCGACGATCAGGGCTTCTTCGTCACCTCGTTCCAGGGAAGCCAGTCCTTCATGAACGCCGAGCGTGGCATCGGCATGGGCAACACGGTCGGCCCGACCAACCTCAACAACACGGGCTACAACGCCGGCAAGGCGACTTACTCCGAGCTGACCATCGGCGCGAATTGGTCGCCGGCGATCGCCTTCCCGAGCGCGCTGCCCTCGACGCTTGGCCTCACCCTGCGGCCTGAGTTCCGATGGGATCACGCTTGGGGTCTCAACCCCGGCGTCCATCCCTTCGGCGTGACCAAGGCTTCGGTCGCGGCCGGCACGACCGGGACCAAGGACGATCAATTCCTGCTCTCGGTCGACGCTATCCTCTCCTTCTGATAGCGAGAGCATTTTCTCGTCACGCGGGGCGGTCCTTCGGGGCCGCCCCAACCTTTTTGACGAAGTGTCGCAGGCACACATCGCTCGAATTTTGGTAAAATTTTAAGAAATTGCCGCGAATCTGGGGCCGTCGCTTTTTTTATTGGCCCGCCCATGCAAGCCTCGATCCAACGCCGTTCCGATTACATCGCCGCCCCGGCACCCGATGCCATCACGCTCGATGACCAGCCGAGCCGTTATTGGGTTCTCGCTCTCATCACCGCCAGCGCCGCGACCTGGGCGATGATCTTCGGCGTCGCGAAGCTGCTGCTCGCCGTCATCTGAAACCGGAATAGAGCTGAAACAAGAAAGAGCGCCGACATTCGGCGCGCTTTTCCGGTTTGGGGCCGACGCTGCTTAAGCGTAGCGGCGATGCAGCGTCATGCGCTCGCGGGTCGCGGCGAGGGTGTCTTTGAGGCCTTCGCTCAAGGGCAGGCGGGAGCGCACGCCGAATTGGCGGAAGGCGCGCGTCGAATCGCCGACCGACATCCGCACATCGCCGGACCGCGGATCGCGATAGATCAGGTCCGGCGACATCTGGCAAAGATCGGCGATGATGTCGGCGAGCTCGCGCACCGTCGTACCCTTGCCGGTGCAGACATTGAACACCTCGCCACCGGTCATCGGCGTCGTCATTGCTTTCATGGTCAGCCGCACGACATCGGAGACGTGGATAAAGTCGCGTACCTGCTCGCCATCGCCATAGATGGTGAGGGGGCTGCCCGACATGATCCGCTCGCAAAAGATCGAGATCACGCCGGAATAGGGCGAGTTCGGGTCCTGGCGCGGGCCGTAGACATTAAAGAAGCGCAAACCGACCGTCGGTACGCCGTGGATCGAAGCAGCGATGCGCGCATGGAGCTCGCAGCCGAGCTTGTCGGCGCCATAGGCGGTCATAGGCTGCGGTGCATCTTCTTCCGTCACCGGCACGCGCTCGGTGAGGCCATAGACCGCGGCCGAGGACGCGTAAACCACCGGCACCGGACCATCCCCGCGCAGATTGCGCGCGGCATCGAAGACGGTGATGCAACCGGTCAGGTTGGTGACATGCGTGCCGACCCAATCGTCGTTGCTGCGCTCGACCGAGGCGACAGCGGCGAGATGGAAGACCCCATCGACACCGCGGATGGCGTCGCGCACCGCGACGCGGTCGGCGACGTCGCCGATCATCAGCTCGGCCTCGGCCGGGGCGTTCTCACGGTGGCCGCTCGACAGATTGTCGAGAATTCGTACCTCGTGTCCTTGTTCGAGCAATGCGTCGCAAAGATGCGAGCCGATAAAGCCGCAGCCGCCGGTCACGAGATAATGCGCCATGGGATTCCTGCAAAAAGACGCGGCGATGCCGCTGAAACTTGGCAGGAAGTCTATGAATCAGCCATTATTGAAGCGTTAATCGGCCGCTTGAATCGGCCCGTAACGAAGCCGGTAATAGGCGAGGCCGAGCAGTTCATGCAGGGCATAGAAGCTTTTCGCGAAAGACGTGTAATCGGCTTCGAGCTCGCTCCAATCGATCCCCGCCGTGGGGTAGGTGCGCTGCGCCGGTGCCGGGATCGCCATCATCCCGGCATGGGCAAAGGACCAGACCCCGCGCGGCAGGTGCCAGGCCTCGGTCACGACAATCACCCGCGAGATATGATTCGCTTTGAGGATCTCGGCCGAATAGGCGCCGTTCTCATAGGTGTTGTTGGCGCGTTCCTCGAGCCAGGTGGCCTTGATGCCGTAATCCTGCTCCAGCGTATGCGCCATCAGCGCCGCCGAGCTTTCGGCATTGTTGCCTTCGGTGCCGCCGGTCACGAGAATCGGCAGGGGATGGTCGTGATAAAGCGCCGCCGCAAGCCGCAACCGCTCAAGCGTTAAAAGGCCGACATCGTCCGGCACGCCGCCGGGCTTGCCGTGATAGACGTCGCCGCTCAGCACCGCGATCGCTTGCGCATCGGCCAAGGCGGCAGGGCTCGGCGGCGGCACCTGATTCTCGATCAGCGCCAGCAGCCGTTCGGACACGAATTGCGTGCAGCACGCATAGAGCAGCAGCGACGAGATCAGGGCGATGGCGAGGCCGGTGCGCCGCCACCAGAAAGCGAGGATCACGCCGACCGGCGTTGCGATCAGCAAGCACATCGGCGGCATCAGCGCGGAATAGGACAGCTCGCCCACAGCGCCTCAGGCGGGGCTGGGCTGAAGATGCGACAGAAAAGCCTTGCGGAAGAGATGCGGCATCAAAAGCCCAAGCGGCATGCGCAGGTAATGTCCGCGGATATAGAGCAGAAACAGGGCCAGAGGCGTCAACCGGTCGGCGCAGCTCGGATGCGGCGGCCGCAGCGCGCGCGACAGCAGCGCATCCATGAACGCTTCGGCCGCCGGTGCCGGCGCGCCGAGGGCGAGCAACCGCTCCGGCACCGGCGTGCCGAGGATGGCGGCGGCGAAGCGCAGCGCGTAATGCAGGGCACGTTCGAGCGAGAAACTCGTGGCGCGCGCCGCGAGCTCGTCCCAGAAATGCGGATCGCGCGCGGTGAAGTGCCGGAGCAGCCGGTCGAGATCGCAGAGGTCGCGCAGACCGCGGCCGAATTCGCCTTCGGTGAAGAGGTGTGCGGCACTATGCAGCACCATATCGGTGGGGGCGAGCACGCTGATCGTCGCCCCGCCCGTATTCAGCAGGCCGGTGACCGGCACAGCCGCATCGCGTAAACGCTTGCCATCGACGGCAAAGCGCGAGGTCGGCGGCACGATCGTGTGATGCACGTCGATCGCGGTCTGGCGCCGCTCGTGCTGCAGCGGCGGCAGCTCATGCATCCATTCGCGGTAGTAGCGCTGGTCGTAGCTATCGGCTTTCGCCGTATTCCATCCGGCTTTGACCAGCAGTTGCTCGGCTTCGTCGAGCCGCTCGCGCGGCAGGAGGATGTCGATATCGCCGAAGAGCCGTCCCGCCGCCGGCGGCAGACCGGCGGCGGCATAGGCTGCGCCCTTCAGGAGAATGATCGGGACGGCGAGCGGTGCCAGTGCTTTGGCGATGGCGCGGATCTCGCGCGCGACATCGACCTGATGCTTGTCCGCAACGATACGCGCGGCGTCGAGATGCGCGGCAGGGGCGGGCGGCACCTCGCGCAGCATGTTGCAGGCGCGAAGCTGCGCTTCGACGCGCGCCATAAGACCCGCATGCCGTGCTTGCCGGATCGCGAGATCCCAATCGGCATCGCCCCACTCGACGAGCTCGGCCGATTGCCGCAGCAGCGGCGTCAGCCGATCGCAGGCTGCCGCTTTGCAGCCGGGCGCGGTTGCGAACTCCTTAGTCATGAATGAGACGTTAGGGCCGTGGGATTGATATTTCCTTGAGCCGCAAGGGCTTTTGCACTCCCGCCGCAATAGCCTGGGAAACCTCTCAGTAACCTTTTCCGCCTATAGCTTTGTCGCGAATTTGGACAAAAGCCTCATCGTCGTTAAGCGCGGCGACGGGGTGTTGGTCTCGCATGGGAGCCTCGTTCGGAATGGTTTCGGACGGCCGGGCTATCGGTTTTGAGGGAGTTACTGCGTTGCTTCGCCCCGATTTTCGCCTCATCGCCGGTTTTGCGCTGCTGCTGCTCACCGGATGCAGCGGCAACTCGCCGCTCCGGCCATCGAATTTCCCGCCGCTTGGCTGGATGAGCTCTGACAGCGCCTCGTCGCGCATCTCGTCGCAATCGACCGCTGCGGAACTCCGCCCGGTTTCTAATTCCGCGCCGGTCGCTGCCGCTCTGACCGCGTCCGAACCGACCGCGATGCGGACCGACACGCCCGAGGCGGCGGCGCTCGAGACGTCTCTGCCGGCCGCGCAGCCGAAAGGCGACACCTACCTCATCGGCCCGGGCGACGACCTTAACATCTTCGTTTGGCGCAATCCCGATCTCTCGACACATATCCCGGTTCGCCCCGACGGCAAGATCTCGATCCCACTGGTCGAGGACGTGACCGCGATCGGCAAGACGCCGACGACGCTGGCGCGCGAGATCGAGGACAAGCTGCGCGCTTACGTCAAAGACCCGATCGTCACCGTCATCGTGTCGCAATTCGTCGGCCCCTTCGCGCAGCAGGTACGCGTGATCGGCGAGGCGGCGCAGCCTCGCGCCATTCCCTATCGCCGCAACATGTCGTTGCTCGACGTCGTCATCGAAGTCGGCGGGCTCACCCGCTTTGCCGCCGGCGACCGCGCGATGATCGTGCGCAACGTCAACGGCAAACAGGAAAGCATGCGAGTCTATCTCGACGATCTCGTCCACGACGGCGATGTCAAAGAGAATGTCGCGATGCAGCCCGGCGACATCCTGATCATTCCGCAGCGTTACTTCTAAGGCTTATCGCGACAAACCGATTGGTCCGAACATGGAATCCCTGTCGACAACAATTTTTCAGTACCTCCACGCCATTTGGCGTCGCAAATGGATGACGGCGCTCGCCGCCTGGGCCATTTGCATCGTCGGCTGGACCGTCATCGCGATGATGCCGAGCAAGTACGAATCCTCGGCGCGCGTTTATGTCGATGGTGACGGCCTGTTGGGCCCGCTGCTGCGCGGCATCGCCGTTGAAGTCGATCCGGCGCAACAGCTCGACGTGCTGCAGCGCACGCTGCTCAGCCGTCCCAATCTCGAGCAGTTGATCCACATGGCCGATCTCGACTCGCGCGCCCGGACCAACGCCGATAAGGAAGCGCTGATCCGTTCGCTGCCCGAATCGATCACGATCAAGCCGCAGACCAAGAACCTCTTCACGATCTCCTACGACGACAGAAATCCGACGGTCGCGCGTAACGTCGTCCAAAGCCTGCTGACCATCTTCGCCGAGAACACCACCGGCCAGACGCGCCAGCAGATGGACAATGCCCAGCGCTTCCTCAGCGATCAGATCGCGAGCTACGAGCAGCAACTCCGCTCGACCGAGCAGCGCCGTGCCGATTTCCGCGCGAAGCATCTCGATATTCTGGCCGGCGCCGGTGCGACGCAGGAATTGCAGAATGCTCGGCAACGTCTCACCGAGGCGACGAATCAGCTCCAGGATGCGACCGCTCGGCGCGACGCGCTGAAGGCGCAGCTCGGCCAGTTGCCGCAATCGACCACGGTCGGCGGCCAGGCGGTTGCCGGCGGCGGCATCATCGCGCAGCAACTTGCCGACGCGCAGCGTCAGCTTGCCGATCTGCGCACGCGCTATACCGATCAACATCCCGATGTCGTCTCCCTGAAGGCGCAGATCGCCGATCTGCAGTCGCGTCTCGGCGGCGACAAGCCCAGTGCGGCCGGCGGTGGCCGTACGATCAGCAACAGCGCCTATGAGCAGGTGCAGGTGCAGCTTGTGCAGGAGCAGAGCCAGATCGCTGCCTTGCAGCAGCGCGTCGGCGATGCTCAGGCGGCGGTGAAACGGCTACAGGCGCTCGCCGCGACCGCGCCGACGATCGAGGCGCAGGCGCAGGACATCGACCGCAACTACGCCGTCCTCAAGAAGAACTACGATGAGCTCGTGTCGCGTCGCGAAGCGACCAACCTGTCGCAAGCGGCCGACACCAAAGCCGACCAGATCCAGTTCCGCGTCGTCGACGCGCCGCAAGTGCCGCTCGCGCCGATCGCGCCAAACCGTCCGGTGCTGTTCTCAGCCGTGCTGATGGCCGGCGTCCTCGGCGGCTTGCTGATCCCGATCATGCTCGCGCAGATCGACCGCTCCTTCTCGACGGCACAGCGCCTGCGCGGCCTCGGCCTCCCGGTCGTCGGCG
>DATMZZ010000279.1:0-4196 GCA_035573175.1 Allostellaceae bacterium | reverse complement strand
CCGCATCACCGTCGCGGGTGCGAAGAAATGAAGGCCCAGCACGCTCTCCGGCCGCTGCGACGCTTCGGCCAGCAGATCGATATCGAGATAGGAGGTGTTGCTCGCGAGCAGCGCATCGGGTTTGGCGATAAGACCGAGCTCGCCGAAAATCTTATGCTTCAGCGTCAAATCCTCGGTCACGGCCTCGATGACGAGATCGGCAGCGCGCAGATCGCTCAGCAGCATCGCGCCGCGCAGCCGTGCCAAGCGCTTTTCCATCTCATCGGGCTTGAGACGGCCGCGTTTCACCGCGCCGTCGTAATGCGTGCGAATAGTGGCGATCGATCGATCGAGCGTCAGCTTGTCGGCTTCGACGAGGGTCACCGGCAGCCCGGCATCGGTACAACAGATCGCGATCGCGCTGCCCATCGTGCCGCCGCCAATCACGCCGACGCTGGCGATGTTCTTGACCGGCGTATCGGCGGTGAGGCCTGGCACTTTTGCCGCTTCGCGCTCGGCAAAGAAGAGATAGCGGAGCGCGCGTGCCTGATCGCTGAACACCGTGCCGCCGAAGATTTCTTGTTCGCGGCGCAACCCCTCGTCGATCGGCAGCAGCGAAGCCTCGACCGCGTCGATACATGCTTGCGGCGCGTTGAGCCCCGGTTTGCGCTTGGCGGTGTCGGCTCGTGCGGCGGCGAAGAAATTCGCGTCGGGAAGGGGCGGCGGCGGCAGGTCGCGTACCCGCGGCAGCGGGCGCTTCTCGCTTGTCCCCTCGGCAAAGGCGAGCGCGCCGGCGCGAAGATCGCCCTCGATGATCTCGTTGATGAGCCCGCGTTCGAGCGCGGTCTTGGCATCGATCGGATCGCCGCCGACGATCATGTCGAGGGCGAGCTCTAGGCCCACCAGTCGGGGCAGCCGCTGCGTGCCGCCGGCGCCGGGCGTGATCCCTATCTTTACCTCCGGCTGACCGAGTTTCGCGTCGGGCGTGGTCACGCGGTAATGGCAGCCCATCGCCAGTTCGAGCCCGCCGCCCAAAGCGTGGCCGTGGATGGCGGCGATGATCGGCTTGGGGCTCTGCTCCATCACCGCGATATTTGCGGGATTGAGCGGCTCTTCGCGCTTGCGCTCGAATTCGGTGATGTCAGCGCCGGCAATGAAGCCGCGGCCGGCCCCGATCAGGACAATGGCAGCGCTGGCCGGATCGGCGATGGCCGCCTCGAGTGCCGCTTTGAGCGCAGAGCGCAATGCGTGGCTGGTGGCGTTCACCGGCGGATTGTCGATGGTGAGTAGAGCGACCTTGCCAATCTGCTCGGTTTTAACCAGCAGCTCGCCCGCAGCCATGCTGAATTCCTTATGTTGCAGCGCGGCAAGGCTTGAAGCGCGGGGCGGTTTCTGTCAAGCAGAGCCCCGAAAAGATGCGTGGTCGCGGTTCAGCAGGGGGACCGATGGATAAGCTGTTCGCCGTCTTTGTGGCGGCGATGAGCGTAGCATTGTCTGTGCCGGCGATATCCAGCGCCGTCGCAGCGGATTCTCCGAAAATAGTGACGCTCGGCGCCTCGCTGCAATTGACCGGCGCGGATGCCAATCTCGCGCGCTATTTCCGCGATGGCTATCAGGTCGCGGTCGATCGCATCAATGAGCAGGGCGGCATCCGCATCGGCGACGAAACCTATCGTTTCGCGCTGAAGGTCCTCGACAATCAGTCGAACATCAATCTCGGCGTCCAGCAATACACGCAGCTCATCACGCGCGACAAAGTCGATTTCGTGCTCGGCCCTTATAGCAGCAATCACACGCTGAACGAATCCTCGGTCGCCGAGAAATACCGCGTGCCGATGGTGCAGGGCGGGGGTTCCGCCAAACAGATTTTCGATCGCGGCTATCGCTACATCTTCGGCACCGCGCCACCGGCCGAGAATTATTTCGGCTCGACCGTCGAGATGATGACCAAGCTCGTTCCCCGCGTGCATACGCTGGCGCTGCTGACCGCGGACGATGCTTTCGACGTCGCGGTGCGCGCCGGCACCAAGACGCTCGCCCAGGAGCTCGGCATCGATATTGTCGTCGATCAGGTCTATCCCGAGCTGACACCGAATTTCACCTCGCTGCTGGCGCTCGTGAAATCGAAAGCGCCGGACGCCATCCTGCTCGGCGGGCATGAGGCGGAGAGCCTCAATTTCATGCGCGAGGCGAAGTCGCTCGATGTGAACGGCCGTTATCTCACCTCGCTCACGGTCGGCGTGCCGTCGCATGATTTCCGCGCCGCTCTGGGCAAGGATGCGGAAGGTGTGTTTGGCATGACTCCCTGGGTGATCTCGCCGGTGATGCGCGATCGCTGGTTCGGTGACGGGCAGCAATTCGCGCAGCTCTTCCAGCATCGTTTCAAATACGAGCCCGATTACCACGTCGCCTCGGCGGTCGCCGATGTCGAGACGTTCGCCTATGCGCTCGAGGCCGCGGGCACGCTCGATCGCGAGAAGGTCCGCGACGCGATCGCGAAAAGCGATTTCGAATCCGTTTATGCGACGATCCGCTATCAGGCGAACGGCCAGATCGACATCCCCCAGATCGTGATTCAGGTCGAGAAAGGCCAGGTCGTGCCGATCTATACCGATCACTTCCTCAACAAGCCGAATTATCCGGTCCCCGCCTGGGCCAAGCGAAAATGATTTGAGTCTTTAGCGGACGTCACCAAACCTACATGCTCCTCGCGCAAATCCTCCTTAACGGCGTCCTGCTTGGCGGCCTCTATGGCCTGATGGCGCTCGGCATGGCGCTGGTGTGGGGCGTGCTCAACATCGTCAATCTCGCACATGGCGCCTTCGTCATGCTCGGCGGCTATTGCGTCTATTTCGTCTTCACCGGGTTCGGCATCGATCCTTTCGCGGCGCTGCCGATCGCCTTCCTGGCGATGTTCGCGCTGGGTTATTTGCTCCAGCGCTATGTCCTCAATCTCATCGTCCGCTCGGCGCAGCTCAATACGCTGCTCATCACCTTTGGCCTCGATGTGGTGCTGACCTATCTCGCTCAACTCGCCTTCACCGCCGATTTCCGCACCATCAATCCCAGCTATTCCGGCGCCAATGTCACGATCTTCGGTCTGACCGTGCCGTTGCTGCGCTTTGCCGCTTTCGTGGCAGCGCTGCTCTTCGCGAGCTTGCTCTGGGTCATACTGCAGCGGACGCGGCTCGGGCGCGCAATTCGCGCGACGGCGCAGAACCTCACCGCGGCACGGCTATATGGCGTCGATCCCGCGCTCCTTTATGCGCTGACCTTCGGTCTCGGCGTCGGGCTCGCCGGCGCGGCAGGCGGGCTTTACGGCATGGTCTCACAGGTGACGCCCTATATGGGTGCGACGCTGACGGCAAAATCCTTCGTCATCACGATCATGGGCGGGCTCGAGAATCCCTTCGGCATCGTGCTGGGCGGCATCGCCATTGGCGTTATCGAAGCGCTTGCCTCGATCTATATCGGCCCGACCTTCACCGACGCGATCAGCTTCGGACTGCTGGTGCTCATCCTGATTGTGCGGCCGATACGCAGCTTAAGGACGGCCTGACCATGCTACGCTGGGCAATCCCTGTGCTCTGTGTGATCGCGCTGGCGGCGTTGCCGCTCACGGACAACGATGTGCTCGTCCAATACGGTATCGACGCGCTGCTCTTTGCAACGCTCGCGCAGGCCTGGAACATCCTCGGCGGCTTCACCGGCTACGTCTCTTTCGGAAACTCGTCCTTCTACGGCCTCGGCACTTACGGCACCGCCATCGCGATGGCGCAGCTTCATTGGCCGTTCGGCATCGGCCTGGCCCTTGGCGCGTTTCTCGCCGTTGCTTGCGCCGTGCTGTTCGGTATCCCGATCCTCCGGCTGCGCGGCCATTATTTCGCCATCGCGACCCTCGGCCTCTCGGCGACACTCTCGGCGATCATCGCCAATCTCGATATCTCGGGAAAGAATATCGGCCTCATCCTGCCGCTGACCCGCGCCGACAACGCCTTCTATGAGGAAGCGCTGCTCCTGCTGATCGCCGCGACCGCGACCGTCGCGTGGATCGCGAAAAGCCGTTTTGGCACTGCGCTGCTCGCCATCCGTGAGGACGAGGACGCGGCGCAGGTGATGGGTATCAACACCACGCGCTACAAGATCGTGGCACTCGCACTGTCGGCTTTCTTCACCAGCATCGCCGGTGGCATCCATGCCTATTGGATCACCTTCGT